>JBAURA010000632.1:0-13538 GCA_049580985.1 Chloroflexia bacterium | reverse complement strand
CGTTGTCGATCCCCTTGTAAAATCCGGGAAGCTACGGTGGGCCACCTTCTCCGAGATGGCCGACGCCTATCGAGCGTGGGAGCTTGATAACCCGAACGTCGACCCGCGAAAGGACGACGTGCCCGGCAGCCAGGAGCCGAGCGTCAACCCCGACCGGGTGTACGAGGTTGGCCCTCAGTTCGCGGGTTACTACCAGCGTGTCGCCGGTGCGAAGGTGCTCGGCCCCGCTATTGGCCCCGTGCTCGACAAGGCGCAATACTTCGAGAAGGGCCGCCTGGAGGACCACAGCGCCGAATTCGAGGGTGAGTGGGCCTATGCATACGGCCTCCTGGTCCCTGAGTTGATCGGGAGCCAGGCGAAGGTCAGGATCGCGGGGCACGCCGGCCCCACCTATGCCGACCTTACGGCTAAAGTATCCGCCGGTGCGCGGGTGACAAGCCCCTCCCCTGCGGGCGGACTGGTCAACAATCCCGATGGGTCGGTGTTCGTGCCCTTCGACGTGGGACTTGCCGGGCGTAGCGGGCACGTCGTACCGGCCTACTTCTGGCGCTATGTGAATAACATGACGCTGTTCCCTGGGGGGTGGCTGCACGACACGGGCCTGCCGATGAGTGAAGCGTTCAGCATCGACGTCGCCAAAGGCGTCGAGAGGCGTACCGTCACGGTGCAGGTATTTGAGCGTGCCATCCTCACTTACGACCCGCGCAACCCCGTGGAGTTCCAGGTAGAACGTGCCAACGTGGGCCTTGCCTACCGCGACGCTTTCCCCGACCGAGTGCTCGGCAGATAACCAAATCTTGAATTTTGAGTTGTGAAGTTAGCTCAAGCGGATACATATACATAGCTATATGGCCTGGTTACGGCTGGTGGTACTGAATTTGCAGTAGATAACGTGGGCGAACATATTCTGGCGAAATCGATCGTCCTTATGAAGTTGCAAAAGAGGTACAAATCACCATGATTAAGCATCCACGCCCCAGCGCACAAACAGGGAGAGCGTGGCTGGTCATGCCGGTTATGGCCGTTGCTCTTCTGCTCGCTGCTTGCGGCGATGACGACAAGAAACCCAGGCTACCTACCCCTACTGTCCTCAAGACGCTGGTGGCCGAGGTCGAGGTATCGGCGGTAAATACCCCCAGTTTGGCAAGCACGGCGCTATGCCACTCGACAGGCTCAATCCAGAGGCCCTACGAGCTGATTACCGCTGAAGGCGAGACCTTGCTCGACCATTACGACCACCCGGACGACATCATACCTGCTCCCCTGGCGGGTTGCCCAGGCCCAGGTACGCCCGTACCCTCGCGCACGGCCCGGCCCACAATAGCCGATAACTCCAGGAACGGAAGCACCCCGAACGCTACCGCCAATCCTTCGGGCAAGGCGACCTCAACCCTCACGGGATCGAAACCCAATACGCCCGGCACGTCCGGCAACAGTCATACACCATCCGGTCCACGCTACCCCTCCGATTCGACAAGCACCGGAGGTAGTCCAGGGCCCGCGACAGCTTTGCCTGTTCCCAACACGCCTGTACGCTCCCCCGGCACACCCGCACCCGCCCCTACATCACAGCCGCCACCGCCTACCGTGCCTACTCAGGCAGCGCAACCAACCGGTACGTCACAGCCCGTGCCCGCAACTAATACACCTCAGATGCCGGCCCCGGCTACGAGCACGTCCCTACCTGCCCATACGCCTACCGCCCGGCCTAACCCAACTAATACAACGCCACCCGCACCCCCACCTACCTCTACGGCGCTGCCCACGAACACAGCAGTACCCACAAACACGCCTATCCCTGCTGCCACATCCACACCTCCACCGACGGCTACCGCCCCTCCCACCAACACGGCGATCCCGGCGGCTACGAGCGCTGCTACCTCGGCCCCGCCAACCCCTACTCTCGGTAGCGGCCAATCGCAGCCTACAGATACTCCCAGCCTGCGCGAACCGACCACGACGCCTGCACAGAGGTAAACCCCACTCTGGTGGGTGACTGATCCACAGGCTTACGCCGTGTGGCTACTCTCTTACGCTCCTCTGGGGCTGGGAGGGGCATGCCTTGCCCCTACGGATGGAGCGCTTCATTAGACCGGGATGATATATAATGTGCGTATCGCGTGTATTTGGAGCAAGATGCGCATATGTCCACCGGCACTACTTCTGACTCAACCTTTATGCCGACACGACCCTTGACGCGGGCCGTTATGGGCCTGGGTGGTGTTGCGTCAGCGGGGGTGGGACTGTACGCAGCGTGGCTACGGTCCAAACGTCTGCGACTGGCGGCCCGCAGCAGGTTGGTACAGACCCCGCTTGGGCCACTTGAATACGCCGAAGCGTGGAGCGGGCCGCCGGTGCTCGTCGCCCACGGTATACTCGGTGGGTGGGACCAGGGGATGCTCATCACCCAGCTTGCTGCCCAGGACGAACGCAACTTGCACGTCATCTCCGTTTCTCGGTGGGGCTACCTCCGCTCCCCCATGCCGCGTAACCCGGCTCACCGCACGCACGAGGCACAGGCCGATGCGTATGCCTCGCTCCTGGACACCATTGGCATAGACCGCGTCGCTATGGTCGGTATCTCCGGTGGCGGGCCGTCTGCTATCCAATTCGCGCTACGGCATCCCGACCGCATATGGGCGTTGGTATCCATCGCGGGGGTTAGCGGGAGGCTAGATCCCGGACTCACCAGGAAGGAACGTGCCCTCCTCGGAATCCTCAACAACGACCTGGGCCTGCTTACTCTGCGCACGTTCGCAAGGGAGCGGGTTATGAGCATCTATGGCATGACCCCGGAACGCCTGGCAGCTCTGCGGTCAGAGCCGGATAAGCTCCGAGTCGTAGAGGCGATCTACTTCCCGCACCCGCTTGCCTTGCGCCGTGGGGGTTTCGCGCTCGACCTGGCCCTGTTTCCGAACATACCTCGCTATCCCGTTGAAAGGATCGGCGTGCCTACCCTTGCCGTGCATGGGAGCGCCGATAGCACTGTGCCTTTCTCCCACTCACAGTTCCTGGCCGATAACGTTCCAGGGGCACGCCTTTTGACCATTGAGGGTGGCGGGCATCTCTCCATTGTGACTCACAAAGAGGTAGCTCTTACAGGCGTCTACCATTTCCTCCAGGAGCACGCACCCAGTACGGACGAAAGTAGAAGGCGATAAGCATTAAATAGAACCAAAAGCTTGCTCGCGGAATATTAACTATAGAACCTTTAGTATGATAACCTCCTTCTCTCGACGAACAGGCTCGCCACGCGGTGGGCTTGTTCGTTTTTAATTGTCAGATATGATAGGCTGATAGGCTGTGCTAAGGCGTGTAGCAGTCTGGGAAGAAGGTATTAGCTACGATCTTGGAGGTCTGGCCCCTGGTGACCAGGCTGGCCGGCCTGAAGTATGGCCTGTTGCCGGGTGGTACGCACGGTTCGGCAGGGCCGCCGCAGGCGTAGCCGCTCATGACCCCCTCGGCTACCAGCCGCTCGATAAACTCGTAGAAGGTGGAGCCTGGGAGCACGTCCTCAAAGGTCTGGCCGCTCACCGGGTCCTGTAGCCCGGCGGCGTTAGAGACTATCTTGGCGAGCTGGCCCCTGGTGGCGTTGCTGTTGGGCCTGAAGTAGGGGCGGTTGCCGGGTGGCACGCACGGCTCGCCGAGGCCGCCGCAAGTGTAGCCGGACATTATCTCTCTGGCGGTCAATCGCTCTACGAAGTCGTAGAAGGTGGAACCTGGCAGCACGTCCTCGAAGGTCTGGCCGTTCGCAGGCTCGTTGAAGCCGGCAGCGTTCGATACTATCTGGGCTATCTGCCCGCGCGTGACGTTGTTACCGGGCCTGAAGTAGGGGTCGTTATCCGGGTTGCACGGCTCACCCGGCCCGCCGCAGTCGTAGCCGCTGATTATGGCGCGGCAGCCGAGGCAGCGCACGAACGAGTAGAAGGTGTTGTCGGGCAGCACGTCGGCGAATTGAATGACGCAAGGCGTGGGCGTGGCCGAGGGTGTAGAGGTCGCACCACCGGGCGTGCCCGTGGCCGTGCCGGTGGGCACGATGGAGGTGGTGGTGTGGGTGGCAGTCGCGCCCTGTTGTGTGCTCGTGGCCATGGCAGTGGCCGTGGATGTGGCCGCAAGAACCGGCGTGTTGGTGGCGGTGGGGGTAGCCGTGCCCGTGCCTATGGTGGGAGTGGCGGTCTCGCACAGGAAGCCGTAGCGCTCGGCGAGGGTTTGCTGTGGGCCACCGCTCTCCTGCGAGCCTACCGCCCACACCTGCGACGAAAGGGTTGGGTGGTGCGATATAGCCAGCAGGGCGTTGCCGGTCGTGCCGGGGTTATCGCCCGGTATCAGGCTCCAGGTGGTGCCGTTCCAGTAGAGGGTGAGGTTGCGTGTAGGCCCGCCGGTGTCGTTGTAGCCGCCAACCGCGTAAGCCTCGGCGCCGGTGGGGGAGGCCGCAACGCCGGCCAGCAAGTTATCGCCGGTGCCGGGGTTGGGCGACGGCACGGTGGCCCAGGTCGAACCGTTCCACCTGATGATCGCCGTCTGGTACGTGGTGGCCTGGCAGCCGCCCACCGCCCACAGTTCTCCGGGCGCGGCCCTCGATACGGCGGTCAACACGCAACCCCCTGTGGATGGCGTGGTGGTAGCGCTCCAGGTGGAGCCGTTCCACCTCAGCGCGTACATCCTGAAGGTGAGGGTGAGGTCGGCCTGCGCGCCCACGGCCCACACTTCAGTTGGCGATACTACGACCACACCACGCAATCCCGCCGCGCCGAACGGCGGGGTAGGGCTTGGCACCTGGGTCCAGACCGAGCCGTTCCAGCGCAACGTGAGCGTGCGGTATATATTCGCAGTGTCCGCGTAGTAGCCGACAGCCCAGGCATCGGTGGCGGATACGAACGCTACGCCGTAGAGGTAGTTCTCGGCGACTCCTGGGTTGGGGCTTGCGACGTGGCTCCAGGTCGAGCCATTGTAGTGCAAGACCAGAGTTTGGGGCACGCTTCCCGTGGTTGCCCTGTAGAACCCGACAGCCCAGATGTCGTCCGGGGCGCGCGCCGTGACCGCTTGTAGGTAGTTGCCACCGGCGCCTGGCTGGGGCGTGGTTACGAGCGACCAGGTGTTGCCGTCGCTGCGCTGGATCATGGCCTGGCCTACCCCGTTGGTATCGGTGTAGAACCCGACGGCCCAAATTTCGGCGGGACTGAGGACGGCTACGCCGGCCAAGACGTTGTCGTTCGCGCCCACGTTCTGTGAGACCGTGGCGAACCAGTAGGGAATACAGGTAGCCGACACCTGGGGCGACCTGGCGGATGGTGCGGCTGCATGGGTGCTACTGAACCCCGCGATCCCCAGGAGCGCGATCGCGCTTAGGACAAAGATTCCGAAAGCCAATAACAGGCGGCGAGATGATGGCATGAAGATACTCCCTGATGCTGATTTCGGTTGGTTGGAGGACATTGATAACACTACCATACCCTCCTGAGCAGCGTCAATCGCTGTATCGATCATATCACAAATAGAACGCGTGTGCTAGTAGCCAAATGGGTTAATTTTATTGCAATTTATGGGGTTTTGGGTGAGGCGTGGGTACCAGGATGGTTATTCCTCTCCTGCCCATAGACGCTTCATCTCTTCCGAGTGTATGAGGAGTGCATCCAGGGTGCCTTGTGCCTCTATATGCCCGTCTTTCAGGACGATGATGTTGTCTGCTCGCCGTAAGGCCGCTCGCCTGTGTGAGACTACCAGGCAAGTCATATCGGATTTTGGATTTTGGTCACCCAGAGGGTAGCCGGATGTTAAGGCAGCATCCTTGTCAGATTCAATCCGCAATCCGAAATCCGCACTCCGCAATTGGAAGAGCCTGTCCCATAGCAGGCCCTCCGTCTCGACGTCCAGGGCGCTGGAGAGGTCGTCGAAGACCAGTAGCGCCGGCTCGCGCACGAACATGCGGGCAGCAGCCGCCCTCTGTATCTGCCCGCCCGATAGCCTGACGCCTTTCGGCCCGACCATCGTGTCCAGGCCCCCGTCCATCGCCTCGACGTCGCGCTCCATGACGGCCAGGTGGAGGGCGCGGTCTAATCGGGAATTAGGGATTAGGGGGTGGGGATTAGGGGTTAGCGGGTGGGGATTGGGTTCATTTTCTGTGGTCGTCCGTTGTGGGTCGTTGGATATCCCCATGAGGATGTTCTCGCGCAGGGTGTCGCTGAAGAGGCGGGGGACCTGGGGGGTGTAGGCCGCGCGCGGTGGTATGAGCCAGGTGGCGGGGTCCTCTATCGCCTGCCCGTTCCACCGGATGACGCCGCTTTCTTTCGGCAGCAGGCCGAGCAGTACTCCTAGCAGGGTGCTCTTGCCAGACCCGATCCTGCCGGTTACTACGGTGAACGAGCCACGCTTCAGGCCGAAGCTTACCTTGACGATGCCTTTGCCTGACGCGGGATACCTGTAAGTCAGGTCTTCCACGTCCAGCGTTTCCAGCCTGTCGGCCTCGGTCCGGGTTGCCTGGGGCACTTCGGGCAGGCCGCCTTTTACGTACACAGGCTCGTGGGCTACCAACGTGCCGGCGGGTGCGTCATCTACCAGGGCCTGCATTCTCCCCACAGACACTTCAATCTGCTTGTAGCGTGCAAGCTGCCGCCCGACCCAACGCGGGGAGGCGGCCACGCCGGCTACCAGCGCCACGAAGAGCGCGTATGTACCGACGGAGAAGCTGCCGTTCCTTATGCCCTCGGCAGCCAGCAGGAGGATCAACCCGGTCGCCATAGCCCCAGTGTTCATGTTGAACGAGTCGAGCAGGTTGGTCAGCAGGCTATCCATGAGGGCGGCCTTGCGCCGCTTGTCGTTCAGCCTGGCGAAATGCCCGATGGTGTGGCGCTCCGCCGAGGCTACCTTCACCGCCTGCACGCCGCCGAATAGCTCGCCCAGGAAACCCGTCACTTTCGAAGTGGCTTCGCGGTTCAGCTTGCGGTAGTGCTTCAGCTTGCCGGTGAGCATGTTCGTGGATAGGATGACGATCACGAGGGGGATCACCGCCACCAGGGTGATCACGGGGTCGATGAGCAGCATGATGGTGAGGGCTAGGGTGGCGAACACAGCCTCTCCAAACAGGTCGAGCCAGCCGTCCATGAACTCGATAGCGGCCTCCACATCGTCGCGGAAGGTGCTTACCGACTCGCCAGCCGACCCAGGCAGCCGCCGCGATCCCGGCCCACCCACGAGCCAACCGAACATATTCCGCCTCAACAAAGCTTCTATGGTGAACCAGAAGTCGGACCACGACACCAGCGCCACGTAGAGCACGCCCACACGCGCCATCTGCGCGCCGGCAAAGAGGGCGATCAGGGTCCAAACGTTCCACCCGGCAGTGGCCCCAATCGAGAGCACGTCGAAGAAGGCCGCCACCAGCAACGCCTCCAACAGCGGCACCTGGTAGAACGCGGTCCACAACCCGAAGTTGAGCAGGTAGAGCCAGGGACGGTAACGAGCAAGCGTCCAGATGGCACGACCTGTGGTCATTTTGGATTGCGGATTGCGGATTGCGGATTGATCGTCGCGTTCGGGGTTGTCTATCCCGCGCTCCAGGGTATCGAGTATCGAACTGTTTATCTGCATATCGGCCCCCTAATGGCGATTATCTTGGAATGAGAGTATTGGAAAGGGATGCATGAGGTGGGTCGGCTTTGGCTTGGTTCGCATGGTATGCCTGGTCGATAGAGAGCGGGATATGCGCTTCGCTCAGGATGACAAAGCGTAATTGGGATGACAACCTCTTAGCCGGGTGGCGGTTGGATACATTACCTGTGTTTGCTGCACTTAGACAAGGACTTCCTCCAGGCCAGTGCGTAGCAAGCGAGAAAAGCGGGAGGTTGGATCGGCTACCAGGGTTACGCGCTCGCCATGCTCCACGATCTCGCCGTTTTCCAGGATCATGATCTCGTCGGCGCGCTGCACGGTGTTCAGGCGGTGGGCGATGATGATGCCTGTGCGGTTTCGGAGGAGGCGTTCGACGGCGCGTTCGATCAGCGCTTCGGTAGCAGGGTCAAGCCGGGAGGAGGCTTCATCCAGGATAACCAGTCCGGGGTCTTTCAGGAAGACTCTCGCGAAAGCCAGCAACTGGGCCTGCCCGGCGGACAGGCCACTGCCGTGGGGGCCAATTTCGGTGTCCAGCCCATCGCGAAGAGACTGGAACCAACTGTACATACCGAGGTCCCTGAGCACTTCCAGCACCTTCTCGTCCGGCACGCTGGGGTCGAAGAGCGTCAGGTTGTCGCGCACCGAGGCCGCGAATAGCTGCACGTCCTGGGTGACCATACCGATGCTGGTGCGAAGGTCGTCCAGCCTGACCTCGCGTATGTCGTGCCCGCCCAGGCGGATCACGCCAACCTCCGGGTCGTAGAGCCGGAAGAGGAGGCGGGTGATGGTGGTCTTGCCGCTCCCGGTTCTGCCCAGGAGGCCGAGCACTCGCCCAGGGGCCAGCTTGAATGTCATGTCCTTCAGGACCATCTCATCCTCGCCGTAGCCGAACATCACGCGGTCGAACTCCACCTCCAACGGGCCGCGCGGGAAGGATACGCCTGGGCCTTCTTTCACTTCTATACCCGTATCGAACAGTGTCTGCACGCGCCCGATGCCGGCGGACGCCTTCTGCAACTCACGCAACTCCTCAGCGATCCGGTTGAGCGGCTGCCGCAGCATCTCCGTGTACTGGTAGAGCATGAACATCGTGCCGAGGGTGAGGGCGCCCGCCTGGAAGAGGGAGGTGCCCACGCTGAGAGTGAGCACTGTGCCGAAGGCGAACACGCTGATCATGATCCCCCACATACGGCCCTCGCGCTCCCAGGCTCGCCTGCCGGTGCGATAAAGCCCCTGCGCCACCAGTGCCAGCCCGCGTATGGCGTGCGCGCCCGCTCCATTGGCCCTGATGTCGTTCAGGCCCGACAGCCGCTCTTCGAGGAAGCCGAAGAGATCGGCGCTCGCCTGCCTCTCGTTGGTCATGGCTTCCACCCCCAGGTTCCGAATAGCGCTGAGGACTACCAGGGTGAGCGCCACGAAGCCGCCCACCGCCAGCGCCAGCCGCCAGTCCTCCCACGCCAGCACGATCACGACCCCTACCATGAGGAGCAGATTGGCAAGCACGTGGATCACGAACTGCGAGAAGAAGCGGGTCAAGGCCGTCACGTCGCCGTCGATCCTCTCGATCATTTCGCCGGGAGTGTGGGTCTTGTGGAAGGGCATATCGAGCTTCAGGGAGTGGAGCGCCAGGTTCACCCGCAGGCTGTTGGTGGCGGTCCACCCCACGTTTTCGCCCACGTAGGTCGCCAGCACCGATAGCATCTGCGATAGGATGGCAACCCCCAGGAAGAGGAGGGCCGCCCACCCCAGCTGTTCCAGCGGCGCTCCCTTGCCTGCTTCGTCGATGAAGTAGCGCACGATTTGCGGGTTCACCACCTGCAAGCCGATCCAGGTCACCAGCAACGCCGCCAGCAGGGCTACCCGCAGTTGTTGCGGTTTCAGGTATTGCGCCAGCAGCGCCACGTATTGTCTGATGGGAATGGACATGGTACCTCTCGCTTTTTAGAACTCGTCCATGTACCATGAATATGCGCCCGGCGCATCGATCATGGCATCGATATCTGTCTCAGCGAACCCGCCACCGAGGGAAAGCGCCATCGGGTTGTGATCGTCCTGTTGTTGAAGCGTTTCCCCCAGCAGCGTGGCGACCGCGGAATTGGCCTCCCTGGCGGGAGGCAGATACGCGCGCGTGCCCACCTGCCCTGGCCCGGCGTGGTCCGCGACCGCTGAGAGCAGCGCGGGGATGGCCGCTTCGTGGCCGGGCCGCACGCATAGCTCGGCGACCGTGAGCAGGCCGCTGAAATCCGGGAAGTACCTGCGCGTAACCGCCTTATCAAGGTAGTGCGCTACTACATAGCCGCGCACCTCTCCTGACGACTCTGCGGTGATGATCACGTTTTCGCTGTTGGAGTGGCCGCACAGGAACCTGTCGGCATAGTATCCACGCCAGTAATCCTCGTCCCGCACCATGCTGAGGGGTCTCTGGCCGTTGTAGGCATTGAATATACCAGCCATAGGCTTCCAGGCGTCCGGCGAGCCGTGGGGATCGTAGCGGCGCACGGCATACTCCTCACCGCCCTTCGGCCTCTCGCTCGACAGGACCCCACGCCAATAGGGGAGGGAGAAGTGCCGGTAGCCCAGGCTCTCGTAGAGGGGCCGGCTCATGTGGCTGGCGAAGAGCAGGGACCACTCGCAGCCTTCTGCTCGCATCGCATCGATCGTCATCCGCATGAGTCTGCGGGCATGGCCCTGCCTGCGGGCGCTCTCCCTAGTGGCGACGTGGGAGACGCAGCCCACCTTGCGGGGTTTGCCTTCGGCATCGCGCACCTCGCGCACCCAGTAGTGGGCCGCCGACAGTACCTCGCCCGGCGCGCCGAGGGCTACCAGGGTGTGCCCGGTGTAGTTGGGATCGTGCATAAGCTCGCGCCTGGCGAAGTCCCTGTCGGAGCCGCCCCAGGCCTCGATCCACATGTCTAGCGCGGGTTCCAGGTCGTCCGCACGCATCTGTCTGTATTCTGTCGCCATAGAAACTCGATTATCTACATTCAAAAGGGCTAAATGTTGAGTGAGGGGAGAATCGGGGGATACCCACCGCCCAGAGGGCACATGCGGCAGGGAGGCCCTTGCACCCCTCAAAAGACGCAAAAAGCCGCAGGCGGCTCATAAGAGGAGCGCCCACGGCCACAAAACGTCTCAGGAAACTTAGCTACTCACCTGAAAACGGGCAGACTCCTCCCTTGTACGGCAAAGGGGATGCCTGTAACATTGTGGGCTTGCCAACTTCGCATGATAGTCCGCTCTCCAGCTTCAGGCTGATATAATGCGGCCAGTATACCAGCCGGGGAGGGCGTCGTCAATAAGTCTTAAGACCGATATGTGATGGTTGTCGGTTGTCAGTTGTCGGTTGTCAGTTGTTGGGTGGTGGTTGGCGGTGGCTAGGCCGATTGGGAGGCATGGGCGCTGTTGAGCAGGCGAGCGGCTAGCCCTTCTTCACCTTCCAAGTCGTTGGGCCAGTATGTTTGGGGGCGCGGCTGTAGCACGCCTTTTACTCCGTACTGGGGTTTGCAGTCTCGCAACACCGTCCGCCACTGATACGGCAGGCCCTCCCTGCCGTAGATGGCGCCAAGGAGTGCGCCCGCGATGGCTGCATTTGTGTCGGTGTCCCCGCCGCCCATGACGCTCTGTACGACACCCTCTTCCATGCCCGGGGCGTGCTGAGCCTGGTAGAAAGCGTTCTGTAGGGCTACCAGCACGTGGCCTTTGTGGGTCAGGTAATCTGGGAGGCTGTATTCGGCGTCCTTGAGCGCCTGCGTGACGCCCACGCTTTGCCCGTGCGTGCGGTTCCAATCACAGGCCACCTTGTAAGCCTCTTGCGCGCTCAAGCCCTCGCGTATGGTAGCCGCCAGCGCAGCGATGTACGCGCTCGATGCGTCCTCACATATTCTGTTCGCGTGCGTGAGCCGGGTGTCCGCTCGCACATAGGTGTCTAGTTCCTCCTGGGGTAAGGAGTGCCCCCATAGTGCGAGAGGGCTTTGCCGCATCAGCGCGCCGTTCGCCTCGCTCGCCTTGTTTCCGTGCCTCTCGGCTGCCCCGGCAAGGCTCCCGCCTGATTTGCGCGCCTGTAGCATAGCTCGCACCGACTGACCTACGGTGTTGCCTACGTCAAATGGCTTGCTCTCAAGCCAGTCCGCGTAAGCACCTGCCACAAGCTCCACGTCCCACCCGTGCCGGACGAGCGTCCGCGCCAGTGCCAGGGCCATTTCAGAGTCGTCAGTCGGCTGGCCTGCCAGGGTGTTGAAGACGGGGCTTGGGCCTATCACTCGCAATCCGTTAGGAAAGAGCCGCCGGATCTCATCAAGTGACTTGAATTCCACTATGCTGCCAAGCGCATCGCCGGCACACTGGCCCAACAGGCAGCCTTCCGCTCTGCTCAGGACTTGCTCATCAATGTTCATTGGCCCGTTCCCGTATCATATCTCGCTCGCCAGATCGTCCGTCATGACCAGCCCGTTCTCCAGGGCCTTCTGTATCTCCTCCGAGGTCGCTTCCTTGCCGGGCGTGACGTTGAGCCATACCGTCAGGCAGAGGGGGCGATCTCCGAAAAGGGTTTCCAGGGCCTTTACGGTCTCCCAGCGCTCCCGCTCGTCGTAGCCCAGCAAGTTCTCGATCTCGTCCAGCCAGAGCCACACCCGGCGGTAGTCGGATAGAATGCCGTCGGGGGAGAGGCCGATGAAGCATTTGAGGGTGGCCCTCAGCACCTCGTAACGGTCTTCCCGGCCGAGGTTGCGGGGCAGGCCCAGCCGCCGTAGCTCACCCGGCGTGCAGCCGTCCGACAGGTAGGCTCTTAGCAGCGCGATCTCGTCTTTATCCATGCGAGAGCTGGCCTCCCAGAGGAGGTGGAGGAGGTCGGTCATGAACTCGCTCTCGTCCTCCGGGATGCGCGCCAGTATGTCTCGGTAGCGTCCAGGCTCGGTGATGGCAAGCTGCGCCACCGCCTTGTTGATGCTCCCCAGGAGGGCAGGCATTCCTATGCTCTCCAGCAGCCGCCCCGCCAGGGTGGCGGCGGGCATGTAGGACCACGGCAGCCTTGCGTTCTTTACGACCACGTTGCTGACGGACCGCCGCCCACGCCCATGGGACCGGCGCTGCACCCATTCTCTCTTCAACGCCTGTTGAATCCCTTGCTCCTCCTCCCGGCTCACCTTGCCCACCACCAGCATGAACCTGCCGGTATAAATCGCCTCCTCGACCAATGCGGCGTAGGGAGCGGGGAGGGGGGCAGGCTCGTGATACGTGATACGTGGTACGTGATCTTGTTGCGGCTCCGGGTGGCTGCTTTCGAGCTGCTGTTTTGCTATTGTCGTCTTTGGTCCAGGCTTCGCAGGCTCAGAAGCCTTGGTCTTTCTTCCGGCACGGGCTTTTCCGCTCAGCCAGGCTCGCAAAAGCTCAGCGCCAGCAAGGCCGGCTACTCCCGTGTTGCCCCACACGGTGTTTATGTCCTGCAAAGGTCCGCAGTGCCGGACCGCAGGCTCGTGGTGCGGGGTGGGAAGCACCAGCGCCGACCCGTAGCCGCGCTTCTCTACGAGCTTGCCGAGGTTGTAGCTGATGAAGTCGGCCCACCAACCGGGGTTCTGCTCGCGGGAGAAGGGCACGGGCACAGCCTCGGTCGCCTCGTTCAGAGGCTCCACCAGCCCATAGGAATCGGAGACGATCAGCAGCTCCAACCCTTCAGGCCATGCGCCGCTCTCTCGGAGGGCGCGCACTGCCCCAAGGGGTCCGCTCCCGGCCTGCGCTAATGCGGGCGGCCCCTCGACGTCGCCGGTGGCGCTGTCGGAGCTGATCACCAATAGCCGCTTTGCTGCCTTGCGGGGCATTCGTGTCCCTCCCTATTAGCTTCGCTGACGGTGGACGGTCTACCGTCTACCGTCTACCGTCTACCGTCTACCGTCTACCGTCTACCGTCTACCGTCCTTTGTAGTATATCTTGTATA
>JBAURA010000631.1:0-7048 GCA_049580985.1 Chloroflexia bacterium | reverse complement strand
CCCTCCGCATGAACGAGGACCTTACGGAGGTGATCGCACTCGCGCACGATCTCGGCCATACGCCTTTCGGACACGCGGGCGAAGACGCCCTCCGCCATATATACGACCCCTCGTTCAAGCACAATCGTCAGTCGCTGCGTATCGTGGACTATCTCGCCAACAATGGGGCGGGCATGAATCTCACCGACGACGTGCGGCGTGCCCTGGTCGCCTCCACACCGGTAGAAGAGGGCCTGGCTTCCGAAGGCAAAGGCTACGATTCCCTCGAGTCGAAGATCGTCAAGCTGGCCGACACCATCGCATATATCAATCACGACACCGACGATGCGCTCCGGGCGCGCATTATCACCCAGGAGGACATTCCATCCATCGTCAGTGAGGTACTTGGCGTCACCAACGCCCGGCGCATAAACACGCTCGTAGTTGACATAATAGAGCAGAACTGGCGGATAGCCTATCCGGGCCCCGATCTCGCCTCACGCGACCGCTGCTCAATCGAGCTAAACATTAGCCCCGAAATTCAGGAAGCCGCCGACATCCTCAAGCAGTTTCTTTACAGGCGTGTTTATACCGGCTCAGAGGCCAAGGCCGAGGTACACAAGGTGGACCATCTTATCCGCACCCTCTTCGATTACTTCTGCGCGCATATCGAAGAGCTTCCGCCCGAGTTACGAACGAATCCACGTGGCGAACCGAAAGAGCGCCTGGTCGTAGACTACATCGCCGGCATGACCGACCGCTTTGCCATATCCACCTTCGAGCGCCTCTTCGTGCCGCGTTCGTGGGATAGCTAGGTTTTAGGAAGTCAATCCTCTACGGCTGCTTCTTGAATAACCTGCTTCTTTCGCCTGCGCTTCTTCACCTGCTCGAATACCCAGGGGCCTGTCAGCCCCAGGCCCACTAGCGTGTTCACCGACCCGAACAGGTCTATCGCCCCCAAATTGAAGCCCTCGCTCGTCTGCTCCTCGACCGTGATCTGCACCAGCCCAGGCCATAGCTCCTTTTCCATAACCTCCGCACTCCAGTCGGGTTTGCCGCGCACCGCCACGCTCACGCGTAACGTATGCTTGCCCGCTTTCTTCGCGCTGACCACCCAATTCCACTGTAACTTCTCCACGTCTATCCATTGCGATTGCTGGGGGTCTAATGGACTCACGTTGAACTCCGGCCCGTCCACCCTCCCGATCAGGGTAGCGGCGGCCCCGTAATCTGCCAGCGCATCCCTTATTGATTCGGCGTCCACGCCCGCAGGCACAACCGACACCGTGATCGGCAGTGACACGTTCTCGCTCATGGTCTCCGGCGCTTCGACGTACACCTGCACCTCTGGTACAGCGGTTTGTTGCGCCTGCCGGACCGGTAGCGGCTCTTGATTGGGCATCGCCAGGGCCACCGGTGGCGAAAAGAGGGCAGCGCCTCCTTCCGGGCGGTTTACGGATGTTATCGCTGTTGGGGTCGGCTTGGGTGTTACTATTTCCGGGCCGATGGCCGGGCCTACCAAACGCACCGCCTCGTTGCCGCGCTTGACAAGCACTCCTATCATCTCGCCTGGGCTATGGTCACACGGTAAATGATCCCAACGCGCCCGCCAGGGCTCTGGAAGCACCTCCAGCGGAAATCTACCGCAATCGTCGCCCTCAGGGAGCTCTAGTGCCCACATGTACTCGTACTGGTTGCGTTGCGCTTCCAACCTGGAGTCGGAGAAGTATACCTCGTAGGCAATATAGTACGTTTCACCAGTCGCGATGTCGCTCGAGACGTAAAGGTAGATGCCTGTGAAATTACCAATCAGCGTGGCAGTAGGAGAGGGAGGCATAGTACTCGTTGATTGCAAGGTAGCCGTAGGCGTTCCCGTGGCTGTGTGGCTTGCTGTGGGCGTAGTTGTAAAGGTTGGCGTTGCGCTGTGTGTAGCCGTGTTGGTGGCTGTATTGGTGGCGGTTCTGGTGGCCGTTCTGGTTGGCAGGGGCCGCGTTTGTGTGGGTCTGGGTACGGCCGTGTCCGTCGGTGGAGCCTGCTGCACAGTCGTTGCGCTGGGGACTGCTACCCTCGTATTCGGAGGTGGTATCTCGGTTGGCGCAACAGGGGCACTGGTTGGGGATAGCTCTTCCGGTGTTGCCGTGGTTGTGCTTGTGGCCGTCTCCACAATTGCTTCGGTAGTAGCCGTAGGCAGAGGGGTCCTGGTTCGAATGGGGGCAGGCGTGGGCTGCAAGAACGCCGCAGGCACTACCGCCACCGGCTCCGACACCAGTACCACTGTATTACGGCACGCGCAACCAGCATCGTCGGAACGAGACCGCGTGACGATCTGACCGAGACCTAGCGCCATCAAGAGCAGGCCAATGACGAGTAATATACGGTTCTGCATCTGCTTTGAGTTCCTTACTCAATGCCTTACATAACATAAAGCAGAGATGCGCAAGCGTGACCGCTAATTAGCGGCACATGGCCGGTCGACGTATAGAGTCAACCGGTCCTTTTCATAAAGGCGTTTACGTAGTTCGTGTACTGATAGTATACCACTTTATTGCCGTCTTGCCTACTGTTAATTTACTTGGGCTAACGGATGATATATGAACACATCCCCATGCCTGGCTCTACACCTATCCAGGCGCGCCTGCATTCCCCAACCTCCCTATACGCCGATTTCAGGCTACAAATAGCCAATCCTTCCTATTGACCTGCAATCACATTCGAGATAACATACATATGTATACTAGCCTACATACATATGCTGAGGCTTGAAGGAGAAACCAATGGCTCACCCAGCAACCTTTCAACTCTCGACGACCGATCCGCTTACCGGCCTGCTTGCTTCCGCTTATTACCGCCACCTGTTACGTGAGGAGTTGCTTCCCCAGGCCGAACGGTCGGGCGATCCGCTTACCGTCGTGCTCGTAGATGTGGACGGCTTTGAAGGGGTAAACAAAGCTCACGGGCATAAAGGGGGCGACGATGTGCTCACCTCCGTCGCTCGCCTGCTGCAAGAGACCCTGCCCGAAACGGCTTTGATCTCACGCTACAGCGGCGACGAATTCGCAGCCGCCCTCCCCGACACTCCACTGGACGATGCGTTCACCTTGCTCGAAGAATTTCGCCGACGCGTGGCTGACCGTTCGTGGGCAGATTGGCCCGGCCTCTCCGTTACCTGCTCCATCGGCCTCGCTGCTTACCCGGCCCATGGCCACGACGACTCCGAATTGGCCCGTCAGGCCGACGACGCACTCTACAACGCCAAGCTGACCGGGCGCAATAAGGTCTCTTTACCACTGGCCGATAGCCGCATGGTCACCAAGACCAGCCACTACACCGACGCTCAGCTCAAGCGCCTCTCCCAACTGGCGAAGACGCTCAACCGCAAAGACGCCTCGCTCTTACGCGAGGCGCTTGATGATCTGCTGAAGAAGTATAACGATCGGCTCAATTCTCTCTCTTAACAACAATGAAACGGTCCGCCTGGGACGACCGTTTCATTGTTGTTAAGGGTTCTATACGCCACACCCGCACGACAACACTTCTTTGAACTGCGTGCCGTTGATCTGGAAGACGCTCGTCCAATGCCCCTCGTAGTAGCGCCCGTACATGAGTACTTCCATCTTGCCGTCGCCATTAATGTCCACCACGCCCCTGATCCTGTACTGGCTGGGCGCGATGAACTCGGCGGATTCTTTATAGACGTCCTCGGCCAGCACGACGGTCTCTACTTTGCCGCGTACTACCTTCCGCATGAACAGGATCGAGTAGTCGCCTGCCGCGGCATCAGGCCCAGGACCATCGGCGGCCTGTGGCTCTGTAGCGTCGCTGAAATAGCTAGCGCTGATCAGCACTTCGGCAACCCTGTCACCTTCCAGGTCTATCCTGTAGATCTGGTCGATAGATATTTTGGGGTTGCTAAGGCCGCGCGCTCTTAAAAGGTCTCTCACAGAAGCCTTATAGGTAGCGTTGTTAACGTTGATCGCCGCCGGTACACGGGGCATACCAGGCCAGTTGCCTCCAAGCGCGATCACTTCCTTATCTGTATAAGATGGCTGGGTTGTGATCGCCGTTGTCTGCACACACGGCATGCCTATGGGGGCTGGCTTGCCGCCGGTGGCCGTGCCCAGCTTCCCCTTCAGGCTGTAGATCTTGTACGTCTCGCCGCCCCTGATCCTGGCTGCGGCCTCGACATGAGGAACGAACTTCTTGTCCTGCGCTCCGCCGAGCAGGCAGCCGGTGCCGAAGTCCATCGCCGCGCCGAATACGGGGGTGGCGGCTTGTGTACTCCTAGCTGCGCTCCATAGCCATACCAGCGCCACGAGCGAAAATCCTACGGCAAGGGCCCTTATGTTCTGCATCATGTCACCCCTCCTATGTAATGCGCCTCGTTTGGAAGGCATATTTGATGTGTGCATCGAAGTATGAGCCCTTCGAAGCTGCTGTCATCAGACCTTTATAAACATGTTCCGGCACGTCGTAATACTGATATACCCTATTTTCTTTAAACTCGATTTCCAGTACTTTCTCTACAGGATCGTATCCCACAGATCGAAGGTTGCTGGAACTGACAGGATCTCTATGCATTGTTAGTAGTCCCTCCTGCATATCGGAGCAATCTGCACGATCATAATAAGTATCTTGAGACCTGGCGTCAATGTTGCTATTCGCACTTATGGCGTTTCGACAGTTCGGAACTCCGTGGATATATTGTGTTCCCCTTCCATCACAGCCACAAAGTGCAAAACACCCCCGATTTCTGAGCAAAAACCTATTGCAATTGGGTTATATTAAGGCATTATCGAAATGTGGTGTTTTCCACAATTACGCATAATTACGCGCCTCCATACGCGCTCCCGGCCTACATCCTCCTCAGCGTAACCTTCGTGATCTCCGCGCCTCCGCGTATACAGCACGCAATCCGAGATGCCAGACGACGTAATTGCCGAGATCAAGCAGCGCCTCGACGTCGAGACGGTGGTAGGTGAGACCGTACGCCTCAGCCGCACCGGGCGCAACCTCAAGGGTCTTTGTCCTTTCCACGGCGAGAAGACCCCCTCGTTCGTCGTCTATCCCAAGGATGGTTCTTACCACTGCTTTGGCTGCGGTGCCGGGGGCGACATCTTCACATTCGTGATGAAGACGCAGGGCCTCGACTTCCGTGGCGCTCTGGAAAAGCTAGCGGGACGCGCGGGCGTCGAGCTAAAACCCCGCAACGAGGGGGCCGTGGCCGAGGACCGCGCCCGCGAGCGCCTGAAGGAAGCCTGCACCGCCGCCGCCACCTTCTACGCCAACCTCCTCCGCACCAACCCCGGCGCCGCTTCGGCTCGCGCCTACGCCGAGAAGCGCGGCCTCACCGCCTCCACCATAGAGACATTCGAGATAGGCTACGCCCCCGACTCGTTCGATATCTTGAGCAATTTCCTGCTCGGTCGCGGCTATACCTCGCAGGAGCTTATAGACGCGGGCCTGGTGGCCGAGCGCGACTCGGGCGGGCACTACGACCGCTTCCGCAATCGCCTCCTCTTCCCGATCCGCGACTCGAAGGGCGCTGTGGTCGGCTTCGGTGGCCGTGCCCTCGGCGAGTCCAATCCCAAGTACCTCAACTCGCCCCAGTCGGCTGTGTTCGACAAGAGCGGCATCCTATACGGTTTCGACCTGGCTCGCCAGCACATCCAGCGGTCGGGGCAGGTGGTGATCGTCGAGGGCTATATGGACGTGGTGATCGCACACCAAGCGGGCCAGCACAACGTGGTGGGCACGATAGGCACGGCCCTCACCGACCGCCACGCCGAGCTGCTCAAGCGGATCGCCAAGCGTGTCATCCTCTGCCTTGACCCCGACACCGCCGGCGACCTCGCCGCCCTCAAAGGCTCCGAGGTGCTACAGGAGCATGCCGAGCGCATCAGCATACCCATTCGCGGCGAGCGCGGCCTGATGGGCGTCGAGCGCCGCTCCGACCTCGAAATCCGCATCATGCAGCTTCCGCGTGGGGTGGACCCCGACGAGCTTCTTCTATCCGAGGGTGGGCCAAGCCAGTGGGACGCCCTGCGAGAGGCGGCCCTCCCCATAGTAGATCACGTGACGGGCGTGGTCTCCTCTCGCTACGATACCGGCTCGGCTCGTGGCAAGTCGGACGCCGTTGGAGAGCTTGCCCTCTTCATCCGCGAGATAGGCGACCCCGTCCAGCGCGCTCACTATATCCAGCGCGTGGCCTCCGTCCTGCGCGTGCCCGAAGACGCGGTGCAGGAGGCGGTTGGCAGGAGACCGGCAACGGACAACAGACGGCGCACTAATTATGACCGCCGACCGCCCGCGCCTGAAGAAGTCACTCCTCAGTCCGCATTCCGTAGCCAGCACACCGAAACAACTCCTGAAGAGCATCTCCTGGGCCTGGTGCTTCGCTATCCGCAAACAACCTGGATGGCGGGTGCGCCGGTGCCGGAGGACTTCACCGGCCTGGAGAACCGCCTTATCTACGAAGCGATGTCCGTCGCGGCCTCCACCGCCGACAAAGCCGCCCCCAGCGCCGAGGCCATACGTGCCTCTGCCCAGGACGCTCTCGACCCTGCCCTCCACCCCCATTTCGAGCGCACCTTGAGCCGCGAGGAACCGGAGCTTTACCGCTTCGCCCTCCCCTACGAATTGGAGAATCGCTTGAAGCGCCTGAGGCGGTACAACGACCTCATGTGGAACCAGCAATGCGGCCTGATGATCCGTGAAGCCGAGCAATCGGGCGACAAAGAGACTAAAGCCAAGCTTATGCCGCTATGGTCGCGCTCGCTCGCCCGCTACCAGCACTACCACCCGAAGCAGAGCACCGTCTACCGCGATACGCGGGACTGACGAGTGACGAGTGACGAGGGGTAAGTGACGAGTGACGAGTGACGAGTGACGAGTGACGAGTGACGAGAGGCAAGCTATTACGATTACGAATTCTTTAGTGGCAAAGGAGGATGTTTGTATTTGTCATTGTAAGTGGAGCAAACTGCAAGTTCTGTATCCATTAGCTACCCAAGTAGGGATTTGTCATTCTGAGCGAAGCGAAGAATCTCGTCCCTCGCGCACGATCTTGGGG
>JBAURA010000630.1:0-3844 GCA_049580985.1 Chloroflexia bacterium | reverse complement strand
GGCATACTCTACCCCAACCGGATTCTTCGCTTCGCTCAGAATGACAAAACACACTTGGTGCTCTATTCGGACACTTTTTCGTTAGTATAGCACTCAGAATGACAAGACCCTACTTGGGTGGCTTCATATCTGACTTTGCTCTCTTTTCGGTCATGAGCCTTACGTTATAGTTTTGCAAAGGGTGAAACGCGCTGGTGATTCGGGCGTAGTTAAGGGATGTGTGGCGCGGGGGTGTAAGCTGGTTACTGGCGAGCACGATGTGTGACGAGATACGTTATACGTTTTACGTTTTTGAGGGAGAGATATGGCAGAGAATATGAATTTGAGGGGTACCTGGAGTCACGATACGCTGGGGGCCAGCGAGGCTAATAGCTTGGCTTATCTTTTGCTTGACATAACCCAGCCTAATGTTGTTGGGCAATCCGAAGTCCGCAGTCCGAAGTCCGAAATGAATATGAGCCTGGTGTTGGATACTTCGGGGTCGATGGCTGGGGAGAAGCTGGACAACTTGAAGAAGGCGGTGGCGTGGGTTATCGGCCACTTGAGCGAGCGGGACACAGTGGCGGTGACGCTGTTTGATGACGAGGTGAAGCCGCTGGTGGGGAGCACGCGGGTGATGGACCGGCAGACGCTGACGGCGCAGGTGGAGGCTATCCAGGAGGCGGGTGGGACGGCGATGAGCAAGGGGTTGCGGGTGGGGTTGGAGGAGGCGCAGAAGGCGAGCGGGCCGGGGGTGGTGTCGCGGATCGTGGTTTTGACGGATGGGCAGACGTGGGGGGATGGGGATGAGTGCCTACGGATAGCGGAGCAGGCCGGGGCTGCGGGGATACCTATCGCGGCGCTGGGGCTGGGGGCGGACGAGGACTGGAGCCTCGAATTGTTGGACGGGATCGCGAGAGAGAGCGGCGGGCAGGTGGAGTTTGTCGAGAAGCCGGAGGAGATCGCGGGGGCGTTCGAGGGGGCGCTTAAGCAGATGCAGGCGACGACCGCGCAGAACCTGCGGCTGAGCTTTTCGGGTGCGGGGGGCGTGGCGGCGCGGGCGGTGTACCGGGTGTCGCCGATGATCTCGCGGCTATGGCCGAGTATAGAAGGCACGAACGTGGAAGGCTCGGAGGGCGGGGTGGGTTCGCAGCTGACTTTGCCGCTTGGGGACTTGCAG
Organism: Chloroflexia bacterium; assembly: GCA_049580985.1. Taxonomy (GTDB): domain Bacteria; phylum Chloroflexota; class Chloroflexia; order QHBQ01; family JADMIH01; genus JADMIH01. The sequence goes on along the minus strand of JBAURA010000630.1, from coordinate 2,685 downwards.
AGCGCGGATGGGCAGACGCTGTTGTTTGAGGTGGTGGTGCCGCCGAGGAAGCCGGGGAGTTACAGGCTGGCAAGAATTGTGCTGGAATACGAGGTAGGGAGTGGGAAGGAAGAGGCGGCGCTGGACCTGGTGGTGGCATTCGCGGAAGGCGCGGGCCAGGGGCCAGGGGATGCGCGGGTGATGAACAGCGTGGAAAAGGCTACCACGTTCAAGTTGCAGACGCGGGCGTTGCAGGCGAGCATGGTGGGGGATGTGGAGACGGCCAGCCGGAACTTGAGAGCGGCGGCCACGCGGTTGTTGAGCATGGGCGAGACGGAGCTGGCGGAGGCTTCGCAGCAGGAGGCCGAGCGGATCGAGACCGAGGGCCAGGCAAACGCAGGCGCTACGAAGAAGCTGACGTTTAATACGAGGAAGCTGTCGGTGGCGGAGACGATGAGATTGGGGGAATAGGGATTAAGGGATTAAGGGATTAAGGGATTAAGGGATTAGGGATTAGGGATTAGGGATTAGGGAATGCGAAATGCTCCAATCCCTTAACCCCTTAACCCCTTAATCCCCGGCGAGAGCTTATGGACGTATTTGTTCGCCAGGCGAAGGTGGCTGGTGGACCTGGGGGCGCGGCTCGGCTGGCGCCGCAGGTGGTGCTTGTCCCGTTGTTGAATATGGGGCTGGCGGGGGATATGCTTGGGCTGGCGGCGCACCTGACGCGGGATATTGAGCGGGGAGTGGGCGCAGGTCCAGGTCAGGATGGGGATTGGACGCCGGGGCAGGCGCGGATCGTGGTGTTGAGCGTGGTAGTGGTGTCGCCGGACCAGCCTTTGACTATGGGGTTGGATATGGCGCGGTCGTATCGCGCGTTGCTCGATTTTCTCCCTTCGCAGGTAGAGGTGCAGGCGGGGCCGCATGGTACGCGGCAGGTGCGGGTGGACCGGGTGGTGAAGGTGGCGCGGGACGTGGCGGGGGCGATCCGGCAGGCGGCGTTGGAGGAACGGGCGGACCTTGTGCTTCTTTACTGGAAGGGTCATGCGCGCGAGCCGAAAACGCACACGTACGGGCGGATCGTGGACGGGGTGCTGGCGGAACCGCCTTGCAGCGTGATGCCGGCGAGGGTAGAGGGGTGGAACAGAAGCAGGCGGATATTGCTGTCGGTGAGGGGCGGGCCGACGGCGGAGGAGGGGCTGGACCTGGGGGTAGGGCTGGCGGAACGGATGGGCGTGCCGCTGACGGTGCTGCACAACGTGCCCAGGACGCCCACGGTGCCCAACCTGGAAAGGCTGGTGGGGGAGGAAGGGGAAGGGGTGGTGAGCCAGGTGGAAGCGCTGGGGGAGGAGCCTTACCTGGTGTTCAACGAGCAGCTAAGGAAGGTGCGCGAGGCGACGGGGGTGAGGATCGAGAGCATTTTGACCAGGGTGGAGGACCCGGCGCTGGCGATCCTGTCGGAGGCACAGGCGGACGATATAGTGATGATGGGGCTGGGGCCGCCGGGAGCGCAGGCAGGTGGCGGAGGCGAGTCGCTTGGATTGCAGGTGTCGGCGGCGAAGGGGCCTCCTTTGTTGCTGTTGAACACGCCGGTGGAGATGGACCTGGGCGCGTATAACCGGCAATTGCGCGTGCGAGAGCCGGGGAGGGGTGGTAGGAGCAGGGCCGGTGGGGGGCGTTGGGTGGATATGCCGTTCGAGCACTGGTTCGTGGAGCACACGTTCCACGGGGACGAGTTTCGGGACCCTGAGGAGTGCTTGCGGGCGAAGCGGGCGAGCGGGCTGTCGATGAGCGTGGTGGTGCTCACGTCGAATGATGCGGGGCGGATACATTCGGTGATCATGGGGCTGCGGAGGGTATTGCAGGAGTTGCACCCACTGGCGGACCAGATCGTGGTGGTGGATGCGGGGTCGAGCGATGGGACGGTGAAGATAGCGCGGGAGATGGGGGCGGAGGTATACGAGGCGGGGGAGATACTGGCCGAGCAGGGGGATTTGCACGGGCGAGGCGAGAGCTGGTGGAAGAGCCTGGCGGTGGCGACGGGGGACCTGGTGGTGTGGCTGGACCCGCGCGCCAGGAGGTTCCACCCGAGCACGGCGCTGGCGCTGGCGGGGCCGTTGCTGCGGGTGCCGACGTTGCGGATGGTGAAGGCGTTTGCGGGGGTGGACGGTGGACGGCAGACGGCGGACCGTGGACGGAAGAAGCCGGTGGAGGATTTTTCGCCGGTGGATATGAGTTGGGGTGGGTTTGTGGTGCCCAGGAGGAGTGGGGGGGAGGCGCATCCGCAGGTGAGAGTGCAGGCGTTGCGGCCCCAGGACTTGGAGGCGTTGGACACCGGGCAGGTGGCTACGCTGCCGCCGCGCACGTTGTTCCAGGTGCTGTGCCCGGCGCTGGCGGGGGTGATCGAGCCGTTTGGGAGCGATATGGCGGCGCGGCGAGAGGGGATGCTGGGGTTGCCGGTGTTTACGGGGGAGAGTCTGGAGGTAGGATTGCTGTTGTCGGTGGCGGCTGAGTTTGGGACGAACGCTATCGCGCAGGTGGAACTAGGGCAGGGGCAGCCCGCACCGCCGCCACAGCCGGGGTTGAGGGGCGCGGTGGACTTGTTGCAGGTGATGTCGCGCCGGTTGCAGGACGCGGGGATGCGGCGGCACGCGGAGCGGATCGCCGAGCGGCTCAGGCGAGAGATAGAGGGGAAGAGGACGCCTT
>JBAURA010000629.1:0-1738 GCA_049580985.1 Chloroflexia bacterium | reverse complement strand
GACCAACAGGGCGGGCACGGGGACCCGCCCCTACGAAGCATATCGCTAAGGAAATCTAGGATCGAAGGGTAATTGTATGGAATTCTCACTGACCGAAGAACAGAGATTGATCCAGCAGACCGCCCGCGAATTCGCGGACGAAAAGCTAGCGCCGCTGGCCGCCGAATACGACCGCTCCGAGGAGTTCACCGCGCCACAGGCTAAGATGCTCGCCGAGATGGGCTTCCTCGGCATGATGGTCCCAGAGGAGTATGGGGGCGCGGGCCTGGACACAGTCTCGTATGTGCTGGCTATGGAAGAGGTGAGTCGTGCCTGCGCTGCCACCTCGGTGACTATGACGGTGCAGAACTCGTTAGTGTGCTGGCCCATCGAGTATTTCGGGACGGAGGAACAGAAGCGCAAGTTCCTGGTGCCTCTTGCCAAAGGGGAGATCCTGGGCTGCTACGGCCTCTCAGAACCCGCCGCAGGCTCTGACCCCGCCTCGATGGCGACCACAGCCGTAGAGGACGGCGACAGCTACGTGCTGAACGGCTCCAAGATCTTCATCTCCAACGGTGGTGTGTCGCAGGTGGCCGTCGTGTGGACGCAGACCGACCGCGACCTCAAGCACAGGGGGATCACCTGCTTCATCGTCGAGGCCGACACGCCCGGTTTCGTAGTGGGGGCCGAGGAGAAGAAGCTTGGTATACGCGGCTCCAACACCACTGAGCTGCATTTCGAGCACTGCCACGTACCCAAGTCGAATATGCTGGGCAGCCTGGGCGAGGGGTTCAAGATCGCCATGCAGACGCTCGACGGCGGGCGCATCGGCATCGCATCGCAGGCGGTCGGGATCGGCCAGGCGTGCATCGATGCTGCCGTCAAGTACTCGCACGAGCGGCAAGCGTTCGGCAAGCCACTGAGCGATCTCCAGGCGATCCAGTTCAAGATAGCCGATATGGCGATGGAAGTGCAGGCATCTCGCCTGCTAACGCTGCACGCGGCGTGGGCCAAGGACCAGGGCGTGCGCTTCTCCAAAGAGGCCGCGATGGCGAAGCTCCACGCCTCCGAGGCCGCCACCAAAGCCGCCCACATGGCGGTGCAGATCCACGGCGGCTACGGCTACCTGCGCGATTTCCCCGTCGAGCGCCTCTACCGCGATGCCCGCATCACCGAGATCTACGAAGGCACATCTGAGATCCAGCGCATAGTAATAAGCAGCATGGTGCTCAAGGAAGGACGCCGGTGAGCAGGGGGTTAAGGGATTAGGGGATTAGGGGGTTAGAAGCCGTCTGCCCCAACCCCTTAATCCCCTAATCCCTTAACCCCCACGAGAAACCAAAAGGACGAATGCACTCTCGCATCCGTCCTCTTTATCAATCGTCTTGTCGTGTCTTACCTGTCGCGCTTCTGGGTGGCCTTGCGGACCTTGCTAAGTAGTCTGCTGACCTTGGCATCCTTTGTGCGCTCACGGTCGATGTCACGTGCGATCTGGTAGATTGCGTACATATTGGAAAACATCTCTTTATTCCTCCTCTAATACCTCTTCTTTTGCTACCTCATGTAGATATTGTAGCTGCTTATGCGCCTGGGCACATCGGGTAGAGGAGGTAACAGTTGGTTAGACCTTAGTCTCATTTCCTGTAGTCCTTATTACACCTGGAGATGCGGACAAGCATACATCTATAGATGTATGTCTAAATAGCTTTGGAGTGCGTAGAAATGAGGGGTTGAAACGAGTGCTAAAAGAGTGGGAGGG
>JBAURA010000628.1:0-22649 GCA_049580985.1 Chloroflexia bacterium | reverse complement strand
GGGGAGGGCCGGTGCGGCGGGAGCCGCCTGGGCAACCGCCCTCAGTTGCGGCCCGGCGGCAAAAAGCTCGTCGTCAAGCCCATCGAGCGGCATCCACGAGCCGGTCCGACCCGCCCCGCCCTGAGCTTCCATCTCATCATCCCAATCCAGTCGCCGAGCATTCGCTCCATAAGATCGAGTGTTAGTAGGCATTGTGTTTCCTCCAAATCGTGACGTGATACTTGATACGTAGTGACCAGTGACGAGTGACTAGTGGCCGGGGATCATTGATTCACTGCTGGCGCTTGCCGGTGGTTAGTTCTCCGACAGATAGGGTATCGCCATGAGGGCACAGTGAGGGCGGAGCAGCCTGCCCAGGTAAGATTGGGGGTTGGCGACGGCGTCGGTCTCGCCGGCAGTCGCTACCTGCCATTCGCCCTTGAAGTCGGGCATCTCGATCAGGAGCAGGGACGGAGTGGTTCGCTTCAGGACGTTGCGCGGAGCCGAAGCCTCCGCCCACACCGGCGCAAGCTCCATCTCGACGTTCTCCCTTCGGTTGAACTCAGACCCTTCTTTGTGGTATCGTTGCATCGCAATTACTCCGTTCTAGTACGTTTCAGTACAATTGTTCTAATTACCGTACTCAGATAATAGTTTAGAACAATTGTTCAAGTCAAGGGGTTTTTCCACATCTTTCAACGAGTTTGAAGCACACGTTTGAGCTCAATATCAGCCGTTCTATTCGATTTTCATAACACCCTCGTCACCTGCGACGCCTGGCTCGACCTGGAAATCAACACGTTGCCGTCGCTGGCGCTCGACATAATGCGGGCCGAGGGCGACCTGGGGCATCTGCCACCGCACGACTCGGCGGACGCCAGGACGCGATTTCGCGCGTTGCGAGCGCGAGCGCGCGAATCGGGCGTAGAGGTGAGCGCGGTTGAGGGGGTGCGGCTGGTGCTGGCCGAGATGGGCTATCGGCCCCGCATGGATTCCATTGAAGCGGCGGTGGCCGAGCTAGAGCAAAACTGTTTGTTGGAGGTGGAGCCGGTGCCCGGTGCGGTTCCAACCCTCCAACGCCTTCACGACGCGGGCTATACCCTGGGCGTAGTGTCGAGCGCGGGCTGGCCGCCCTTCGTCGAGATGGCCCTTGAAGCGGAGGGGATGCGCCCCTTCTTCAGCGCCGTGATCACCAGCGCGGGCGAGGGGATCTATAAATCGAACCCGGAGATTTTCCGCCGCGCCTGTGCCCGCCTCGGCGTCACCCCAGGCGAGACGGTGCACGTGGGAGACCACGCGCGCTATGACGTGCAGACCGCCCGCGCCGCCGGCCTGCGCACTGTGTGGTTCAATGCCCACGCCCGCCGTACCGCGCTCATTCACAACGCCGATTGGGACGAGTTGGAGCGGCAGGGGAAGAAGGCCGACGCGGTTGTTACGCGCCTTTCAGAGATCCCTCGTGTCATTAAGAAGCTCGCTGGCACGTAGGGCATGGCGCTGACATGCCCCTACACACCAACTAACCCTCTGCTGATGATTTGGGCACCATATAGCCTGAATAGGCGGAACCATCAACCGGATTGACGGCTCCACAATCCCTCTGCTACAATAAATAGACGTACCGCAAAACGCGAGGCGAGAAACGCGAACGCTAACACCTCTGCGTTCTCTGCGCACTCTGCGGTGAGAACAATCCAAAATCCGAAATAAGAGAGCAAAATGCCCCAGGACAAACCGAACGAACAGGCCCTACCCAACCGCCAGACCGACTTCCCAGGCTGGTATCACGACCTGGTCATGCGCGCCGAGCTGGCCGAGGAGGCTCCTGTGCGCGGCTGCATGGTGGTCCGCCCCTACGGCTGGACCCTGTGGGAGAATGCCCAAGCGATCCTCGACCGCCGCTTCAAAGAGACGGGCGTGGTCAATGCCGCCTTCCCTCTCCTTATCCCGCGCTCCTTCCTCGTCAAAGAATCAGACCACGTGGAGGGTTTCGTGCCCGAAGTGGCCTGGGTGACCCAGGTCGGCTCAGGGCAGGAGGAACTGGCCGAGCCGCTGGCGATACGCCCCACATCCGAGGCGATTATAGGGCCGATTTACGCGAAGTGGGTCCAGTCTTACCGCGACCTCCCGATCTTGATCAACCAGTGGTGCTCGGTTATGCGGTGGGAGAAGCGGCCTCGCCTCTTCCTGCGGACGACAGAGTTCTGGTGGCAGGAGGGACATACAGCGCACGCCAGCGAGGCCGAGGCCGAAGAGCGCACCCGCCAGATGCTCGAAGTGTACCGCGCGTTCCTCGAAGAAGACATGGCAATCCCCGTCATCCCCGGTCTGAAGTCGGAGGCGCAGAAGTTCCCCGGCGCTCTTCGGACCTACACCGTGGAAGCGATGATGGGCGACGGCAAAGCTCTCCAGTCCGGCACCTCGCACAACCTGGGCGACCACTTCGCCCGCGCCTATGATATCCAGTACCTTGACGAGAGCAACACCAGGCAGTACGCCTGGACCACCTCCTGGGGCATGTCCACCCGCATCATCGGGGCGACCATTATGGTGCATGGAGACCAGCAGGGCCTGATCCTGCCGCCCCGCGTCGCTCCCTACCAGGCGGTTATCATACCCATCTACCGCTCGGACGACCAGAAGGCCGCCGTGCTGGCAGCCGTGGACCGCGCAGCCGCTATCCTCAAGGGTGCGGGGGTGCGCGTCAAAGTAGATGCTTCCGACGCACGCTCGACGGGTTGGAAGTTCAACGAGTGGGAGCTAAAGGGCGTGCCCCTGCGCGTGGAGATTGGACCGCGCGACGTGGAGAATAACACCGTGGTGCTTGCCCGCCGCGACCGCCCCGGCAAGGAGGGCAAAGAGTTTGTCGGCGTGGATGCTCTCGGCATGCGCGCCCTTGAGCTGCTCGAAGAGATCCAGCGCGCCCTTTACCAGCGAGCCGTTGACTTCCGAGAAGCTAACACCGTGAACGCCCGCACCGTCGCCGAACTGGCCGAAGCGGTGGCTGCCAGCAAATTCGCCCGCGCATACTGGTCCGGCGATCCTCTTGGCGAGGAGCGCATCAAACAGGAGACCGGGGCCACCGTCCGCTGCATCCCCATCGACCAACCGGGCGAAGAAGGCCAGTGCATCACAAGCGCGGTCAGCACCACCCAGCAAGCGATATTTGCCAGGGCTTACTAAGCGGTTAGTATCAACGAACCTCCGTAGGGGCACATGTGTGGGTTCCCTCTTCGGTCAGGTATAAGGCCACATGGCTATCACGCTCGATACTCACACCGTCGCCCATTTGCTGGGCCGCCTCCTGCCAGCCGGTGACGCTCAATTGGCAGACTGGCATCTCGCGCCCATCGCGGTGGTACCAGGCCAATTAACGGGTGGCCTATATCGCTTGTCTGGCACTGCCAGATACCATGATGCGCCAATACAATGGTCACTGGTTCTCAAGATCGTCTCTGCCCCGCCTGACGCCCCACCCCTCTTCACCGAACCCGACCAACCCCTTTACTGGAAGCGCGAGGTTCTCGCTTACCAATCCGGCGTCCTCGACACTCTCCCTGGCGGTCTCCACGCCCCGCGCTGTATCGATGTAGCCGAACAACCCGACGGCTCGTACCACCTGTGGCTGGAAGACGTGGCCGATACCTACGGCCCCGTTTGGCCGCTGGCCCAATACAGCATAGCTGCGAGGACCCTCGGTAGATTCAACGGCGCGTACCTGGCTGGGCAGGCCATACCGGCATATCCCTGGTTCGTGACCGATGGCATCGCCTCGCAACGCGGCGCGATTGACCATGCCCCCTGGCTACGCGACCTGATCGCTGACTCACGAACCTGGCAGCACCCCTTGCTCAACTCTACTTTTCCAAGCATGATTGCCGAACGCCTCCTGCGCCTTTGGGACACTCGCGACGCTCTGTTTGATGCGCTTGCCCGTATGCCCCGGACGCTGTGCCACCTGGACGCCTGGCAGGGTAATCTCTTCTTTGCGCCGGGCGGAGATGGTCGTGAAAGGCTCATCGCGATTGACTGGGCAGTCATTGGCAAGGCTGCCCCCGGCGTCGATCCGGGGGACCTGCTGGCTAGCTATTTCCTCTTTCGCGTCGAACCTACCGACCCCCAAACACTTGACACCACTATCTTCACCGGCTATCTCGATGGCCTGCGCGAAGCGGGCTGGCAAGGCGACCCCCGGCAGGTACGCCTGACCTATGCGGCTTTCACCGCCCTTAAATATGCCCTTCGCCCCTACTGGCTGGCCGACGTCCTGGACGAGTGCAAACACAAGATGTGGGAACGCCATTCCCGCCACTCTATGCCACAGTTCCTCCACAATGCCGCGATTTTCCTCACCTACCTGCTAGACCTCGCCGACGAAGCTCGCGCCCTGCTTTGACAGATGTTCGTTTGCGAATACTCACTCAAATACGCTATCCTACACTTACGAAACGTTGTCCCGCCCCCTCACCATCCTTATCGCTCTCTTGGTGCTTGCGCTGTTAGCCGCAGGTTTCATCCCCACTCTGCCTTCAACCACCCAGCCTCTACCCACTCCTACGCCTACAATCCGCAATCCGCAATCCGCGATCCGCAATAAAGTGGGCCTGCACACCAGGCTGGCCGACGAGCCGGACCCCGACAAGATCCGCCGTGAATTCCGCCTGCTGCGCGAGATGGGCGCTACCTGGGCTACCGAGTTCTTCCCCTGGCTCTACATCCAGGCACATGATCGCCATCGCTTCGACTGGGCCCACGCCGACTTGGTGGTAGACGCCGCCGTTGCCGAGGGCATAGAGCTTATCGCTCGCCTAGACGGGGTACCGGCCTGGGCGCGGCCCCCTGACACCACCTGGAAATACCTCGAGCCTGAGCATTACGACGCCTACGCGGATTTCGTCTACGCGTTCGTCCAGCGCTACCAGGGGCGTATTCGCTACTATATCATCTGGAACGAGCCGAATACCGCCGCCGAGTGGGGCAGCCGCAAACCAGATCCAGCGGCCTACGCCGAGCTACTCAAGCGAGCCTACACTCGTGCCAAAGATGCGGACCCCTTGGCCACCATCCTGCTGGCGGGCATGGCCCCCAACCTCGAAGGCGAAAACAGCAACCTCGCCCTCAATGATCTGGTCTACCTGGACCGCCTTTACGACGCCGGCGCCGCTTCTTACTTCGACGCAGTTGCCGTTCACTCCTACGGCCTGCAATCTTCGCCCGCCGCGCCGTCAGCCCCTGACCGCCTCAACTTCGCGCGCGCCGAGCAGACTTACAAGGTCATGGCCCGACGTGGCGACGCCTCCAAGCCGGTCTTTATCACCGAAGGTGGCTGGAACGACAGCCCGCGCTGGTCGTTCGCGGTCAAGCCTTACCAGCGCGTAGAATACACCGTGGGCGCGTACAGGCTCGCTGAGACGTGGCCCTGGTGCAAAGCTGTCACTCTCTGGATGTCTCGCCTCTCCATCCCCGCCAACACTTACTTCGACAACTATACCTTCCTCACCCCCGACTTCATCCCGAAGGCCATTTATCTGGAGGTTCAGCAATATGCCTTTTCGGACGGTAGACGGTAGACGGTAGACGGTAGACGATGGACGATGGACGATAAACGGTGGACTATTGTAATTCGTAATTATCTCGGTGTCCTTTGTGGTGAATGAAGAATGCGCCACTTGCTAACTAACATAGCTTTGCTTCTGGTCCTTGCGTTGGTTGCCCTTATGACCTGGGCCGGGCAGCAGCGCCGCGCCGATCCTTATTTGGAGAGGATACAAACGCGCGGCGTTCTTCGGGTCGGCCTGGACCCTACTTACCCGCCGTTTGATACTCTCCAGGATGGCAAGCCGGCGGGCTACGACGTTTCGCTGGCGAACGCTATCGCCGCTGACCTGGGAGTGCGGGCCGAGTTCCATAGCCTCGCCCTCGACACTCTCTACGACGCTCTTGCTTCCGATCAGGTGGACGTCCTTATCTCGGCCCTGCCATTCATCTACGAACGGCAGAAGGAGGTGCGCTACTCCGTTCCCTATTACCAGAGCGGCCAGGTGATTGTCATTCGGGCCGCTGATACCTCTGTACGCACGCCCCAGGACCTCGTGGGCAGGACTATCGCCGTCGAGCTAGGCTCCAACGCCGACACTCAGGCCCGCCGCCTGGCGCGCGAGATTACACCTACTCTCAACTTACTTTCAACTTACCATTCCCCCGACGAAGCCTTACAAGCCGTTGCGGGAGGCCGGGCAGACGCCGCCATTACCGACAACCTTTCCGCTCAGACTTATATTGCCTCCCACCCCGGGAGCCTGCTCGTCCTCAGCCCGCCGCTCACCGACGAGCCGTACGTAGTGGCTATGCCCGTTCGCGCTAATGCCCTCGCTGCCCGCATAAACGACACGATCGAGCGGTTGCGCGCATCCGGTGAGCTAGCCCGGATGATGGGTCTCGAAGCACCTTAGTCAAAACGTGACTATCGTATGACCTTCGTTTCTAAACGGATGTATTCCTTACCAGGGTATCTCGCATAGTATCTGCGGGTATTAATTCAGTCGCAAGTCTCTCCATAATCCACATGCGCATCATTGTTTGATAGCCAAGACCTCTTTCCTTAGCTAGCAACTTAAGTTGCTCAATCATCCTGGCTTCTAACCTAAGCGAGATCAATGTTTTGGGCCTTGCATCAACTATTCGAAGCTCGATTTCTTCGATTTCATCGAAGAAGTCTGTAGTGCTATGGGTATCCCAAAAATCCGCCTCTTCTTGTTCATCACGAAACTTGGGTATCCTGGTCATAATTAGCTACCTCACTTTTTGCTGAAGTATTTTCTCTCTTTTGAATCCATGTCACGCGCAGTAATGACCTGTGCTGCCTGTCCTTTCCGAACAAATATTATGAGCAAGTACCGGCCACTGTCTGCACGGCGATAGAAAACCAGCTTATCATTTTCTATCTTACGTACCTTGTAAGGCTCATTCGCAAAACATTGCTCGACCTCTTCAGGTTCCACACCGTGCTTATCTACAATTTTGTCAATAATCCACTGCAGCCAGATAATTCCCTCAAGGTAGAAGGTCACAGGTAGCCCCGCAATTGCAATATTGTATATACATTATACATACAAATCTTGAGATTTCCAATGTTTAGAGATAAATAGGTATCTAAGTTTTCCTCTTGACTACCCTCAACATCCCTCCTATAATCGTAAAGCATCCGCTTTCATCTCACCTGCCGCCGTTGGTCCTTCGTCCTTCGCCGGTAGCTGGTCGTCCCATCAGGAGCCTCTCTATGGACATAGCCATCATCGAACGCGCACGCGCAGGCGACGCAGAGGCGTTTGTCGCCATCTACGAGCATTTCAGCCCGCCGATCCATCGCTATGTCTACCGCCTCCTGGGCAACCAGGAACTGGCCGACGAGGTTACCCAGGAGACTTTCCTCAAAGCCTTCCAGGGCATCGGGAGCATCGCTGGCGACTCCAACCTCGGGGCGTGGCTATATCGTATCGCTTCCAACGCCTGCTTCGACATCCTCCGACGTCGCAAACTGATCACCTGGATGCCGATCCTGGAAGAGAGCGACAAGACCGCCGAATTCAGAGCCGAAGATTTTTCCCCCCAGGTGATCGAGTCCCACCTGGTGCGTCGCGCCCTGGTCGAGATGCCCCCGGCCTTGGCCGTCTGCCTCGTCTTACGCTCGGTCGAAGGATTCTCCTGCGAAGAGATAGCCGAAATCCTCAAGATACCTAAAGGCACAGTCTTCAGCCGCCTGGCCCGCGCCCGTGAGGCCTTTATCGCCCTCTACAATCGGCGACCGGGGAGCGAGGCGTGAAGCGCAAAACGTAAAACGTAAAACGTAATTACCGACAACTGATAACCGACAACTGACAACTCTGAACTATAGAAATTGAACTGCACGCGCTACCGGCAACTAATATCCAGGTACGTTGACGATGAGGTCACGCCCCGCCAGCGCCGGGAGCTCCTTGCCCACGTCCAGGTGTGTCATGACTGCGCCGCCTGGCTCTCCCGCGCCCGCCAGGCCGACGTTCTCCTCAAACCCCTCGCGGATACCCGTCCCTCCGATAGCGTTCGCAACGCCATCCTATCGCAATTGCGGACCGACGAAGGGCGGACGAAGGACGAAGGACGAAGGACGAAGGACGGAAGACCGGCGGCACAATCCAAAATCCGGGTGCCCTCTGGGCGACTAAAATCCAAAATCGGCAACTCCGCGCTCGGTGCTCTCCTCTCCTCCCTCCTGCTCCGCTTCGATCCCTCGCCGCGCCGGATCGCTCTTGGCTTCCTCGCTGCTTCCTTCGCCTCTCTTGGCCTGCTCCTCTGGCTCAATATCCTGCCACAGTTCTGGAGCAACAAGCTTGGCTTCGAAGTCCAGCCCGACTCCACCGGGGTAGCCTCCACCCCTATTCCTATCGAGGCAATCTCCTCAAACTACGGCACGGGCGCTTCCAACGCCCCTAACCTGGTCCTTAACCAGCCAGGCGACGGCTCGCAGGTCTCAATCCTCACCTCCCCTGTTGTGATGGGGTTCGATATGCCGATGGACCGAGGCTCGGTGGAAGATGCTCTCCTGATCACCCCCCCTGCTGCCGGCACCCTATCTTGGGACGCTGACAACCAGTTGCGTTGGACGCCTTCCGCGCCAGGCCTGTTGCGCGGCATCACCTACACCGTCACCCTCTCAGGCACGGCGCTCTCGGTGGCGGGCACGCCCATGCGCGGCATCTCGTCCTGGTCATTCCGCACGAGCGATCCATATTCGGTCGCGCCTTCTCCCGCCGACGGTGCGTCCATAGGCCCTACCGAGTCGCTTTCCCTCGCTTTTGATACCCCCATGCAGGCCGACCTGGCGCAGGCCGCCGTCTCTCTGCGCCCGTCAGACTCCCACCAGGATATTGCAGCCAGCTTCTCATGGGATGCCGACAGCAAGCGCCTCACCGTCACTCCGCTTCGCCCTCTCCCCGAAGGCTACATCTCTGTCCTTGTGGATGCCACGGCCCCGACTCAGTCGGGCGATACACTTGGCCGCTCGTACGAGTTCAAGTACCGCGCCGAGCTACCTACTCCCAGGGTGCGCCTGCTCGATGGCCGCATAGCGCTGTCAAGCTCGGGGCATACAGCCCCCATCAATTACGAGGCAGTAAGCGACCCTTCCTCTGCCGACGCGCTCGATGGGGTCTCCTTCGAGGTGTACGCATTCCCCGCCGAAAAGCTATCGGCCCTGTGCGCACAGGTATCCGCCTGGCCCCAGGCCCTGCCGCAGGGTTTCCCCGCCGGCCTGGAACTGGTGGGCGCCACCGGCTCTCCCTCCCTCGCCCCTGACGCGTCGGGCGAGGCCTTCCTGCCAGACCTCCAGGCCGGTATCTATCTCGTTGTTGCCCATGGCTTGCTCCTATCCGACCAGGAATCTTCCGCCGTCGCGCTAACCGACTGGCAGTTGCTCATCGTGGGCGACCGCAAGCTTCTATCCGCGGGCGATGGTATGCCTATATGGGCCGTGACTGAGACAGGCAGCGCCTGGGCCGAGGCCGATATCTCGTTCTATTCTCCCGAAGGCGCTCTTCTCGACAATGGCATAACGAGCAGAGCCGGCCTCTACTCTCCCTCTATGGCTGCACGAGGCGCTACCCTGGCTATCGCGCGTGACCCCCTCGGCCACGTGGCTCCTTTGCTTCTCGATGTGAGCTTCCTCCCAAGAGACGATATGGCAACCAACACCTTGTCCGCCAGCCTCGTCACCGACCGCCAGGCATATCGGCCCGGCGATGTAGTCAACTTCCGCGCCCATATACAGGCTATGACTGCGCGCACCGGCGACGCCGCCCGCCTCGACGAACCCTCCGGCAACATCGCCACAGTGCAACTGCTTACTCCACAAGGGTACTTAGTGTCGTCCCTCAGCCTCAAGCCCGACGCGTCGGGCGGCGTGGGTGGCCTCTTCACCCTGGCGTCTTCCGCGCTGCCGGGCAGGTACACCGTGCGCGTGCGATGGGCCGACGCCGTCCAGGACTTCCCGCTCGACGTCCTATCCCCCGACCGCGACGCGCTCAGCGTGGCCGTGCTCCCCTCGGAAGAGGACGGGGCAAGCGCCGTCGTCACGCGCACCGTCAGCGTGCTGGGGCCGGCGGGCAAGCCGCAGGCGAGCGCTATCGTTACAGGCACGCTGGGCATACTGGGAGATCCCTGGACTTCCGAGCCTGTGGTAGCTACCACCAATGGAGCGGGTGTGGTCACCTTCGCCATGTCGCTCCCTGGCTGGTTCGACCGTTTCAAGGAGCCTGGCCTCTTCTTCCGCGCCGAGGCTGCCTCCGACGGTCTAGTGGGCGCGGACATCCACTTTTTAGACCTTACCTCGCAACGCAGCGCCGCCTCAGGCCAGACGCAGGCCGTGGTCCCTTTGCAAAACGTGGCGGTTGTGGCCCGCTTGATGCCTGCCGAGTCGCTCAATGCCGAGGCTCACTTGAGGGTGCGAGCCGTCCTCCTCGACCCCACCATACAGTCGGGCAGCGTGCTCTTGATCGCTCAAGCTCCCACGAGCGAGCGGCTGCACTTTTCGCTCGATCTGGCCTCCCTCCCAGGCGGCGATGCTACCATCACCTTACCGCTAGGCTTCGCGGGCGGCAGCATGAGCATCCTCTCTCCCAACGCCTCGGCTGCACGCGTGTTGCGCATGCCCGCGGGCATGGGAGCAGCCGATCTGCGCGTGCTCTCTGCCGTCACCACTACCGCTTCCTCCGAAGTCCCTGTCAGGCTCACCCTGGGCAACTTCGATGGAACAAGCCTGGAGGGCAATGCGACCCTGGTGTGGCGTCGCGTATCGGGTGCGGCAAGCGAATTGGCGACAGCCTGGCAGCCGGGCATCGCTATCACTTCTTCCGGCGTGGTCACCGTCACTATGCAGGCCCCATCCGTCCCTGGCCTCTGGTATCTCATGTCCGAGGCGACTACCGAGGCCGGTGTGGCGCATGGCTCGACCGCCGTGCGCGTCTTGCCCGCGCCCTGGGTGCAGCTGCCACCTTCGATCCAGGCTGAAGCGGGGGTAGCTACTTCCTTCGGAGTGCGCGTATTCAACCCCGGCGATAGCCCGCTACAGGTCGAGCTAAAGGCCGTGGAGACCGATTCGCACGTAGAGAGCGGCGGGCCAAAGAGCGTGACGGCCCCGGCCAATCGCTGGATCGATCAACAATGGCAGCTTTCCGCGAACAGGCCGGGCGATAGCATAGTGAGCTTCTCGCTTGTTTCGCCGGATGCCGCCTTGGCCCTGCTCGGAGATTGGCCCCTTGCCGTCAGGCATAAGCCGCACGTAAAGACGGACGTGACCTATACGGCGGGCGTGCTCACGGGAGAGCGGAGCGTGGGGGTAGCCGTGCCCTGGGACCTCGACCTTAGCCAGTTGACGCTGGAGATACGCGCCTCTACCTCTCTGCTAGCTTCGCTCGCCGGGACGGTGCGGGACCTGCATAACACGTGGGCCTCACCGTCGGAGAGCGTATCCATGGCGGTGGCACGCCTCAGCGCGGGCGCGCCTGTCGCCTCTGCTTATGGCCGCTCCGGCGATGCCCTGCCCGCAGGCCTCCTCCTCTCCGGTGTCGAGCGTTCCACCCTCCTCCAGCAACTCTATACCTCGCAACATCCTGACGGTAGCTGGAGCTACAGCCTGGAAGGCGACGGCCTGGGGAGCATGTCTCAAACGGCTGCCGTGCTACTCGCCTTCTACCGCTCATCATATTACCCCTACGGAGATGGCAATCTGAACCCCGACGAACAGGTAATCGCGCGTGCCCTGGCTTACCTGTCGTCCGAGCTGGCGCGGCCTATCCGTGCCGATGCCTCTTCCACCACCCTCGAGGCTCGTGCATACGCGCTCTACGCTTTCTCACTTTACCGCCCGGTGGCCGATGACTGGTCGCGTCCCTTGCTTGCCTACGCCATCGCCGGCCCGTCGGGCGAGGCGGCTTCCCTGTCGCCAGATGGGCAGGCGTACCTGGCTCTCGCCCTCATGCAACTTGGCAGGATGGGCGATGCGCTGGCCCTGCTGGAGACTGTCCACCGCCTGCAACCGGCGGGCAGCGTACCGGCGTCCGCTCCAATGCTCATAGCCTCTTTGCAGGCAGAATCCGACGCCCGCGCCAATGCCCAGCCTTTTGCTTCCAGCTACGTGGCGGTGCGCAACCCGCAGTCCGCGCTCCGCAATACACGCTACGTGCAAACCCTCATGGGGGCGCGCGAAGGCGCGGGCTGGCATACTCCATTGGCAACAGCCGACGCCATTTGGGCCTTGTCGCTCTACGCGGCTATGGAGGGGGAGCACCCCCGCTCCGACACGCCCACGCTCTTGCTGGGTGACCGCCCGATACGACCTGCCGACTCGACGGGCATACCCGGCGAGCTATCGATGCTGCTGTCGGGGAGCGAGCTGCGCGCGGGCACCAACTGGCTCAAGCTGCGCTCACCCGCCTCGGGCGAGCCTCTCTACTACAGCCTTACTCTGATCGCGGCGAGGTAAAATGGAACGCTTCCAGGTCGAAGGCGGGCACCCCCTGCACGGGGAGATCACGCCCACCGGCAACAAGAACTCGGCGCTGCCTATGCTGGCAGCCTGCCTCCTCACCGGCGAGCCGGTCACCCTCCGCAACCTGCCCAACATAGGCGACGTGCGTACCCTGCTCAGGATGTTGTGTGGCATGGGGGTGGAGGTAGACGACTCGGACCTTGCATCTACCCACACTGTCACGCTCCGGGCACGCGACGTGCACGAGCAACCCGACCAGGGGCTTGGCTCGCTGGTGCGCGGCTCGCTCCTCTTTGCCGGGCCTATGCTGGCGCGCACGGGTCACGCGCTCGTGGGGCAGCCAGGAGGCGACGCTATTGGCCGCAGGCGAGCCGACACCCACTTCCTCGCTCTCAGGGCGCTGGGCGCGGACATAGCGGTCCACGACGACCGCTACGAGATGCGGGCCAGGCGGTTGCGCGGGACCGAGATCTTTCTCGACGAGGCGAGCGTTACGGGCACCGAGCAAGCGGTTCTCGCCGCCGTGCTGGCCGAAGGCGACACGTTGATCTGCAACGCCGCCTCCGAGCCGCATGTGCAGGACCTCTGCAACCTGCTCAATACCCTGGGGGCGCGCATCGAGGGGATAGGCACCAACACCCTGAGCGTCGAGGGCGTTTCTTCCCTCCACGGCGGCGAGCACACCATCATCTCCGACCATATAGAGGTGGGCAGCTTCATCGGGCTGGCAGCCGTCACGGGCGGCGAGCTACGCATCCGCAACGCCGTGCCTGAGCACATGCGCATGACCTGCCTCGTATACAAGCGCCTCGGCGTGGACGTAGACATCGAGGGCAGCGACATCGTCGTGCCCGGCGGGCAGAGCTTGAAGGTGGACTACGACGTGCATGGAGCCGTGCCCAAGATCGACGACGGCATCTGGCCCGCCTTCCCCAGCGACCTGATGAGTATCGCGCTAGTTACCGCCACCCAGTCGGAGGGTACGGTCCTCATCTTCGAGAAGATGTTCGAGAGTCGCCTATTTTTCGTGGATAAGTTGATCGGTATGGGCGCGCGTATCGTCCTCTGCGATCCACACCGCGCTGTGGTGGTCGGCAAATCGCCGCTCAGAGGGGACGAGATCACCAGCCCCGACATCCGCGCGGGCATGGCCCTCCTGATGGCCGCCTTGTGCGCCTCCGGCCCGAGCACCATCTTCAATATAGGGCAAATTGACCGTGGGTACGAAGCTATAGAGAAGCGATTGGAAACGCTTGGCGCCCGGATCAAGCGGCTGGCTGATTAGGGCGAACAGCCCGGAAGGAACGCGTTCGCTACTATCTTGCTCGCCTGACCCCGCGTAGCATTGCCGTTAGGGCGGAAATAGGGCCTGTTGCCTGGACCTACGCACGGCTCGCCTGGCCCTCCGCACGGGTAGCCGTTCATTACGCCCAACGATATGAGCCGCTCTATGTAGTTATAGAAGGTCGAGCCGGGGGGCACGTCCTCGAAGGTCTGCCCGGTAACGGGGTCGGTCAGTTGTTTCGCTTGCGCCACCAGCTTGGCTATCTGGCCGCGCGTGGCGCTACCGTTGGGTCGGAAGTATGGTCTGTTGTCCGTGCCACACGGCTCGCCCGGTCCTCCGCACGCATAGCCGCCAACCACGCCGCGTGAGAAGAGCCTCTCTACGACTTCGTAGAACGGGGAGGCAGGCGGCAAGTCCTCGAAGGTCTGCCCGCTCACCGGCTCGCTGAAGCCGGCGGCACCGGCCACTATCTTGGCTATCTGCCCCCGCGTGATGCCGTTTCCGGGCCTGAAGTACGGGTCGCCGGTTGTCCCGCAAGGCTCGCCTGGGCCTCCGCACGGGTAGCCCGACACGATCTCCAGGCACGCCAGGCAGCGCACCTGCGCATAAAAAGTATGCCCTGGGGGCACGTCCTGGAAGGCTATTTCACACACCACAGGCATAGAAGTGGCGGTGGCCGAGGCAGTTGCGCCGGTTGTTGCCGTCGCTACATGTGTATTGGTCGCGGTAGCAGTAGCTGTGGCAGTGGCAGTGGCAGTAGGGGTAGCGGTATGTATAGGGGTGCGGGTGAAAGTAGCCATTGGGGTAGATGTTGCCATGACGGTAGCCGTGGGAGTGGTAGTCTCGCAGGAGCCTATATAGCGCTCTACCAGCGTATCGTGTACAAACAGCCCCTGGTGAGCCTCGCCCACCATCCATACTTCGTTAGCGGACACCGCCACCACACCGTTTATATACTCGACCATGGTAGGGTCGATGACCGGACTTGGCAGCGCCGTCCACGTTGTGCCGTCCCAGTGTAGCACCAGTCCCGCTGTCCAATTGGTGCTCCCCACGACCCATACGTTGTTAGCTCCGGCGGCTGCTATTCCTATCGGCTCTATGTTGCCGGGCAACGTCTCGCTCTGGAGCGTCCAGCCCGAGCCATCCCAGTGCAGTACCACCGGCCTTCTACCCGCCACGGAATCGTAAGAGTAACCGGCGGCCCATATGTCGTTCGGTGATACGGCCGATACGTCGTTAAGGTAATTCTCCGAATCGCCGGGGCTTGGACTTGCGATTGTGCTCCAGGTCAAGCCATCCCAGTGCATGGTCAGTGTATGGTTAGTGAGACCTGGGTGGGTCGTGCCCACCGCCCATACGTCGTTGCTTGCGAGCGCTACTACCCCCACCAACGTACCGGGTGGATTCGCAACTTGTGTCCATGCCGTCCCGTCCCAATGCAATATCAAACCCCTGTAAGAGCCGTCGTAGTAGCGACCTACCGCCCATACGTCGTTGGCCGACACGCCGCTTACTGCGGACAGAACAGTGCCCATACCTATGGTCCCCGGATTTGGGCTGGGCACTAACGTCCAATCTTCTCCATCCCAATGCGCCGTCACACTCTGATACGGCGAGTCGGGAGATGCCGCTCTACCGTCCAACCGGCCCGCAAACCCAGGTTTTGCGCCTGCTACCCATATGTCTCTCGTGCCTACAGCCCAAACGTCGTCGTGCGAGATCATCGTCACATCCCAGAGGAGACTCCCATTGGGCACGTCCTCGATAGAGACTACTTCCCAGTAGATCCCATTCCAATGTTCGGCGACGGTGCCTGTCATGCTTTCGTTGAACATGAATGCGCCTACAGCCCACATATCTTCCGGCGAGAGCGCGTCTACTCCCCATAACGTATTGTAACTGGCCGCCGGATTGGGGCTCTCGATAACGTGCAGACCAGGCGTGCAAACAACCGGGGGCGGACACCATTGGCTGTAATGAACTACGACTGAATACGTACTGGGGGACCAGATCTCACCTACAGCCCAGATCTCCTCGGCTGAGATCGCCGCGATATCATATAGCTCGCCTGCACCGTATGCGGGGCCTGGACTGTCCACTCTGCTCCACAGGGTGCCATCCCAATGCTTGATCACTGTGCCCTGGCTGCTGGACCCCACCGCCCAGGCATCATCCTGGGCCAGCCCCTCCACGTCTCGCAGGGTGATGCCAGGTTCCGTGATTAGATGCTGCGTCCAGCTTGCACCATCCCAGTGGAATATAACCGCAGGTGCGGTACTACCGGTCCAATACATGCCCACAGCCCAAATGTCATCGGACGAAACCGCGTCCGCGCCAAAGAGTACGATATTCTCGAAGAACTCTGTAGTCCGGGTCCAGGTCGCGCCGTCCCAGTGCATGAATATCGCGCCGCCAACACCGTTTCTTATTTCATAGCCCACAGCCCACACATCGTCCGCCGATATAGCCGTCACCGCGTAAAGCCCGGAAGTCCCTGATTGGGGATTGGGCGTATCCACGATGCCCCAATTCTCTCCGTCCCAATGAACGGCAAACGCCTCACTAGAGCCAAATCCACCTGTAGAGCCTACAGCCCATACGTCGTCTGACGAGACCGCATCCACGCTTATCAGGTGAGTCCCCGGTTGCTCGGCAGGGTTGGGCACTCTGCTCCATTGGCTCCCGTCCCAATGCGCTATAGCCGCGCCCACGTCTGGCCTGGTGCCTACTGCCCAGGCGTCGTCCGTGTCGATGGCTACTATATCATCGTAGACCGTGCCCGATACCACCTCCGTGCCGGTGATCACAGTCCATGCCGTGCCATCCCAATGCTGGATAAGCGCCGCCCCCACCATCCACACGTCGTCGCTCGAAAGCGCATCCACACCATACAATGAATTGCGAACTTGGGGGCTATTCACCGGACTCCATGTCCGCAAACAGCCTTCATGCGCAGGGGAGGGCGCGAGTGCGCCCGCCTGAAGTGCGGCTTTTCCCTGTGCGGATGTCGCGCCGAGTGCCAGGCAGATCGCAATCGTGGCGGCAAGTAGCGATACAACGCCGGCAAACACGGAAAGAACCGGGGGCGTGCGCCGTGCGCGCAGACCTGCCGGCTCCTGTTGAGGGGTAATATACATTGTTTCCGTACTCCTACCTGCAAGCGTGCTTGCTTCCTGGTCCTGGCACATGCCACACCGGGCTACCCGCGATGGGGTTCCATAACCAGTTTAGTGTAGGAGTACGTGCCGGTAAATGGGCATTAGGTACGGGAGCGTATTAGGAGAATCGTGTTATACCAACCTGTGGCGGGTTCTAGCCTTCCTGCCTTACCAGCACCACCTCGTCCACCCCATCCGTTTCCATCAACCGCACCTGTATCCGCTCGGTACGCGAGGTCGGCACGTTCTTGCCCACGTAATCAGCCCTGATGGGTAGCTCACGGTGCCCTCTGTCCACCAGCACCGCCAATTGGATATTGGCCGGACGGCCCAGGTCCATGATCGCGTCAATGGCCGCTCGCACCGTCCTCCCCGTGTAGAATACGTCGTCCACCAGCACTACGCGCGCGCCTTCGGTGGACGAAGGGCGAAGGACAAAGGACGTAAGCGAGTTGCCTCCAGGCGGCGCTGCTTCGTCCTTCGTCCTTCGCCCTTCGTCCTCAATTCCCCGCCGGTCGTCCCGGTAGGGTGTCACGTCCAGGTCGGCTACCGGCACTTCTGTGCCCTCGAACTGCTTGATAAGTCCCGCGATGCGCCGCGCCAGTGGACCCCCACGCGTACGCACACCCAGGAATAGCAGTTCCTGAGCGCCGCCGTTGCGCTCAAGTATCTCGTGTGCGATCCTGGTGAGGGCGCGCCGCACCCCCTCGGCGTCCATTAACGCTACGGACCCGGAACCTGTTGTGTTGCCTTCGTTCATATTCTCCTGTATGCAAGCATGATATGTGATACATGATTATAGTGGATGGTAGTACGCAATACGCAATACGCAGTAATCACGTATCAAGTATCACTTCTTGCTCCCGCGCCAGCGGAAGCCCCCGAGGGCCAGCCACAAGACCGCCAACAACGACACTAACGCCCAATCGAGCCTCATCGCCTTTCCTCCCTCTCAAGACACCCAACGCCGTCTGTTCGATCTACTCCTTCTACTGGTCATCGGTACGTTGCTAACGAAAATGTGGCCAAGAAGTCGAGCCACTACCCTTTGTTATTCTGAGCGAAGCGAAGGATCCGGTAGGCAGAGATTGTGTACCTTGACCAAGATCAGCTTTACTGGCGACAAGCTCTTTCCCAACCGGATTCTTCGCTTCGCTCAGAATGACAAAAGCACCTGGGTGGTCCATCGAGACACATTATCGTTAGCGTAGTATTCGGTCCCAGCGAGTGCGTGGATGTTACACCCCGGTTGTAGTGGAGTCAAAGGGTTTTGCACATCCTTTTGGCTTGTTGTATACTTAAGACGATTAAGTGAATACTTAATCGAAGGTGAGAAACTCATGACTGACACCTATTCCCGCGAACCCGCAGCTTCGGCAGTCGCTACGCTCGTCACCCAGGACGAGCTAGATGCGCTCTGTGACGTGCGTTGTGTCCACCCTGACAAAGTACTCACAGGTCGCGCGCTCCTCCTCCCGGACGGCGAATACTCATCCCTGGCGGCTATATTCGCCGCCCTCGCCGACCCTACACGCGCCAAGATCGTCTACAGTATCCTGCATCAAGAGCTATGCACGTGCGACCTGGCCGCCATCACCGGCATCAGCGAGTCGGCTGTCTCTCAGCACCTCGCGGTCCTACGCCGCCTGCGCCTGGTCAAGCACCGCCGCGCAGGGAAGATCGTGTACTACGCCCTCGATGATCCGCACATAGATACGCTCCTACAGATATGCCTGGAGCACGTACGGGATAGTGAGGGCGGACGGTAGACGATTGTCAGTTGTCGGTTGTCGAATGAGGGTCTCGGTAAGCAATAAATCCGAAATTGGCAATCCGAAATCCGAAATCCAAAATGGTTAGTACGCTTGATTTCACAATAGAAGGTATGGACTGCGCCGACTGTGCGCTGACCATCGAGAAGGCCGTTGCTGCCTTGCCTGGCGTCGGGTCGGCGACCGTGAGCTTTGGCTCGGCGCGCCTGTCCGTTGTGCCTGCCATGGCCGACACGGAGCCTTTACCCTCGCTTATAGAGCGCAAGGTGAGTGAAGCGGGCTATCGCGCCACTCCCTTGCGGGCGCGTGCCCTCCTCGCCCAGGAGCCGTTCTGGCGGCGCGAGCGGCGCGTATTGACCACCTCCATAGGCGCGCTGTTCGCTATCGCCGCCTTCGCGCTCTCCTTTACCGGCTTGCCCGCCTGGGTCCCCAATTCCCTCTATGGAGCGGCTATCGTCGTGGCCGGGCATGGATTCGCCAGGGCCGGGTTGTTGGCCCTCCGGTCGCTTCGCGCCGACATGAACCTGCTGATGAGCATTGCTGTGATCGGGGCGGTGGGTATCGGCGACTGGGGAGAGGCCGCCACGGTGGTCCTGCTATTCGCGTTCGGTGGCACCCTCCAGGCATACACCCTTGAGCGCACCCGCTCCAGCATCCGCGCCCTGATGGACCTTTCGCCTACCACGGCCCTGGTGCGCCGCATGGACAGGTCGAGCGGCCTGCCCCTATTGCGCGAGGTCCGCCTACCTGTAGAGGATGTTGCCGAGGGTGAGGTTGTCATTGTCGGCCCCGGCGAGCGCCTTCCTCTGGATGGCATCGTAGTGGATGGCGTCTCATCGGTAGACCAATCGCCCATCACTGGCGAGAGCGTGCCCGTGGACGTGATGGAGGGCGCGGAGGTGTTCGCGGGCACTATCAATGGCCCGGGCGTGCTCCAGGTGCGCGTCACGCGCACCTCGGGCGATACGGCGCTGGCGCGCATCATCGGCATGGTCGAGGAGGCGCAAGCCCAGCGCGCGCCTTCTCAGCAGCTTGTGGACCGCTTCTCGGCTGTCTACACTCCCCTGGTGATCGTGGGCGCAATAGTGATAGCGCTAATCCCGCCCCTCTTCCTGGCGCAGCCTTTCGCCGATTGGTTCTACCGCGCCCTGGTGCTGCTGGTGGTGGCCTGCCCCTGTGCGCTCGTCATCTCCACGCCCGTGAGCATCGTCGCCGCCATCGGCGCGGCCACCAGGCGGGGCATCCTGATCAAGGGCGGGACCGCCCTCGAAGCCCTGGGCAAGACCCGCGTGATCGCCTTCGACAAGACGGGCACCCTCACCTGGGGCCGCCCGCAGGTAGTCGGTGTGTACGCGCTCGACGGCGACCAGGACCGCTTGCTGGCCCTGGCTGCTGCCGTCGAGGCCCGTTCGGAGCACCCGCTGGCACGGGCTATAGTGCACGCGGCACGAGAGGATAAATTACGAATTACGAATTACGAATTACAGGCTGAAGGTTTCGCCGCTTTGGTTGGCATGGGCGCGCGTGCTCGTGTTGGTGAGCAGGATGTGTTCGTTGGGAATACGCGCCTCTTCCGCGAGCAGGATATATCGTTAGGCGGCATATCTGCTACTCTTGATAAGCTGGAAGCTGAGGGCAAGACCGTCGTGCTGATCGGCACAGCTACCGCCGTGCTTGGAGCTATCGCCCTGGCCGATACGCCACGCCCCGACGCCGCTTCCTCCATCCGGCGACTGCGTGAGGCGGGGGTGCGGCACGTCGCCATGCTCACCGGCGACAACGCCCGTACGGCCCAGTCCATATCGGAGGGCCTCGGCCTCGATAGCTTTCGGGCCGAGCTACTGCCCGCCGAGAAAGTGGACGCTGTCCGCGAGCTACGCCAACAGTACGGGCCTATCGCCATGCTTGGCGACGGTGTGAACGACGCGCCCGCCCTGGCCGTGGCCGACGTCGGTATCGCCATGGGCGTGGCCGGCACCGACGCCGCCCTGGAAGTGGCCGACGTAGCCCTCATGAGCGACAATCTCTCCCGCCTCGACTACGCCATCCTTCTCTCCCGCAAGGCCGTGTCGGTCATCCGCCAGAACATCACTGTTTCCCTCGCGGTCAAAGCGTTCGCCCTCCTCTTCGCGGGTTTCGGCACCCTCCCCCTCTGGGCCGCTATCCTGGCCGATATGGGTGTGTCGCTCCTGGTTACACTGAACGGGATGACCCTCTTGATGTATCGTGGCAGGCGGTAGGGGGATAGTTGTCGGTTGTCAGTTGTCGGTGTATTGCTTTGCAACGTGCTCATATTTAGCCGATAATATCGCTAAGGCTAACTGACTGCTCTAACTGACTGCTCTAACTGACAACCGACAACTGATAACTGACAACCGCCGTCCAACCCATGCCCCTAGAAACCTTTTATGCTACAGCCGCACAGCTATTCTTCACCCTGCTGGGTTTTTGGTGGGTGGTCGTACAGTTCAAACGCGACGTTTGGGTGCGCGACACTGCCAGCCGCCGGATGTCGTATGCTGTTTCTCTGCACTTCCTCTTGCCTGGCGTGATGTGCGTCGTTGCCCTTCTATCGGAAGAAGTTAGCTTCATCTGGAATGCACCTTTCGTGGTGGCCGGGCTGTTTGGTCTATTTGCGACCCTCTTTGCCGCTTATTCCGCGCCCGTAAGACTTCGCGCCACCCAGGTTAGCTTGTTCGGACACGGAGCTGCTATCGTACTTTATGCGCTC
The DNA here is from genome assembly GCA_049580985.1 of Chloroflexia bacterium. Lineage (GTDB taxonomy): Bacteria > Chloroflexota > Chloroflexia > QHBQ01 > JADMIH01 > JADMIH01. Next base: position 1,198 of record JBAURA010000628.1, on the reverse strand, counting down.
ATTACGGCTTGGGCCGTATACCCTGGCCTGCTATCCGCGCTAGGCTTCGACGTGAAGCCGCTCTTAGTCGAAGCTATCCTGCTGGTGTTGCTCGCAGTGCTTGGCGCCACGCTGGCCTGGTTCCTTTTCATGGAGCCGGAGTGATAACCCGTAAAACGTGAAACGCAAAACGTGAAACGCAATTTCGTAATTCGTAATTCGTAATTCCTTAATCCCCGACCCCAGATATGCAACCTACCCAAACCCGCCGTTCGCTGGTGTCCGCCGTCACCTTTGTGCTTGCTATCGTCATCCTCGTTCTCTCCACGATCAACTACCTGCGCATCACACGGATAGACTACTCTCCCGAGCAGGGAGTGACCGAGATCTACGTGCCGCCCACGCCCACCGCCACTCGTCCAACCGGCGAACAGACGGCTATACCCGCTACGCCCACGCATGCGGGTGGTTCCAACGGCGTGGATATTCCTCAGCAGCCCACCGCCACCCCAAGCCCCAGCCCACAATCTCCTACGCTCGTTCCTACCGGCCAACCAAGCAACACCACGCGCCCTACCGCTACTATAGATCTTACGCCCACGCCTTCAACTCCCGCCGGGCAGACGCTGCTGGCTCTCACGCGCTCTGATGTACCGGTACGCGATCTCTACTCCATAGCAGCCCGCCTGCGCCTCAAGACCACCGATCCCATACCCAACACCACCGAACGCCCGGCGGGCAACTACCCTATCGGCCACAGCGACTCCTTCTACATCGCCGACCTGCCCGCTAAGCGCTACTACACTGTCACCGCCACCATACGCGAAGTGACCGACCACGCCTACTGGTACGCCCAGGATGGCCGCTCGGTAGACCTCAACGCGATCAAGCGCGCCTCTCGCACGTTTGAAAGCTCTATCCATCCCACTAACCAGCGCTTGTTTGGAGTCGAGTGGATACCAGGCGTGGACAACGACCCGCGCATTACCGTCCTCTTTGCGAGCATCCCCGGCGCGGGCGGGTACTTCTCATCGGCTGACGAGTACACCCGCATCGTCAACCCTTACAGTAACGAGCGCGAGATCATCTACGTCAACACGGATGCCGGTTGGGGCAACCTGGAGAGCACCCTCGCACACGAATACCAGCATATGATCCACTGGCACCACCGCCCCAACCATGACGTATGGCTCAACGAGGGCGCGGCCATGCTTGCCCA
>JBAURA010000627.1:0-1515 GCA_049580985.1 Chloroflexia bacterium | reverse complement strand
CGTGAGGAAGCGTTGAAGTACGACGCGGCAGGCGACCATGCGCGGAGCGTGCAGGTGCTGGCAGGGGCCGCCAGCTTTGTGGCGATGGTTGCACCCGCTTCGCCGGCGGCGATGGCCGAGGTGGATGCGCTGAGGGAAGAGAGCCAGGAGGCCGAGGGCGGGTTCACCGCGATAAGGCGCAAGGCGATCCATTACGCGAAGTCGGCGACCCAGCAGAGCAGGAAGAAGTAAAGGGTTATGAGCATAAGCCAAAAGGACCGTGCGCACACGGTCCTTTTGGTTCTATTCGCCAGGTAGGCGGGCGCTGGCCCTTAGCGAGCTCCAAGCCCGCGTCCGCGTAACACGGGAGTCACATAGGCTTCAATCCTCTCCTGACTGGGGGGACATGATACCGCGGCGGCGCTTTCCTCCGGCTCGGCGTCTAGTAGCTCCTGTAGCGTTTCTTGGACGGTGCCGTTCGCGAGTAGGGTCGCCTCCCAGTTAACGAGGAGCGAAGTAAAACGATATGAACTGTGGACTATCGTTGTTGAGCCATAATTTGCCGGTACGTAGAGGACGCCATTGTTATAAGTAGCGTAATTGATACAATTGGCGAATTGCACGTTGGGCGTCCTGGTGGATATCGGTAGCTTTGGTCCCCTGTACCCCAGAACACACCACCAGCCTGCAATTTCGTCGGCCTCTAGCACTTCATCATTGGTAGTCCAGAAGACCACGACGCGGTCACTTGCCATCTGGGATATCGCCTCGCCCTGGCCTTTAACCGGGCTGTTCTGCGTGAAGATGGAGTAGTCCACATCCGGGGCCAGCATCAATACCCGATCAACCGCGTTCGTATAATTGGGAACATTGCCGTCGGCTAAGGTCGTGCTCATCAGGTAGTTGCCCATCGAGTGGCAGATGATGGCGGTATGCAAGGTTGGAGCGTTAGTGCCGTACTTGCCGGTGAGAGCGGCCTTCACAAGTGGGATAGCCTGGAGGACCGCCGAAAAAAGAGCATAGGAAGCGGTGGCATTTTGCCGGCCGGAGGAGGGGAAATCGCAATTGGAAGGCCAGCTCACACCGACGACCAGACCTTGCTCAAGGCCATTGGCATACAAGCGGGAACCGTACCAAACATGCCCGATACGCGCATCCGTGGCCGAAGTGTCGAAGCCATGAATGTAGAATGACAAAGATACCGGCTTGCCCTTGTCCATATAGATAGCATAAAGATCGTCGGCGAGCATCTTTATCCATGTACCCTTATCTGTGGAGCTTTGAGGCTGGATATCGTTGTACATCTGTGAGGGCATGTTAACGTTGTACAAGTACAACACGGGTCCGGGTGAGTCACAATCGCTTTGGTTTACCCGGTTGGACAACATGTAGGTACGAATTTGGAAACTCATGTCACTGCCTCCTCGATGCGGTACGCGTTTGCCTGTGCCGGCACTGTCTCTGTCATATAAAGATGTCGAAATGGCCCATTAAAGGTCTACCAGGACCATACTATAGATCATGGAAGTTTACAGG
>JBAURA010000626.1:0-3897 GCA_049580985.1 Chloroflexia bacterium | reverse complement strand
GAGCAAATACTAATCCCCAATCCCTAACCCCAAATCCCCAAAAGGGGAGCAACCATGGTACGACTGCCGGAGAAGACCCCGGACGAGCATTCGCCTGCTGAAACGAGTGGGGAAGGCGGTTACGCCCTGCCTACCCTGGCTCAATTGACCCACGAGGTCAAGGAGCTTGTGCGCCATATTTCCACGACCGACGTGAGCGAGCTGCACCTTGAGAGCGGCCCCATACGTATCGTCATCAAGCGTGGGGCCGCCACCGGCGGTGTGGGCGCAGCCAACCCTTCCGCCAGCCACCCCCAGGCCGGGCCTGTCTATACGCCACCACCTACCCTTACCTCACCTGACAACTCCAGCGTGGTCAACATGATAGGCCAAAGCCCTTCGCATGGTGAAGGGGTGATGCTGGCCGAAGGTGAGCAATTGATTGTGGCCCCTATGGTGGGCACTTTCTACACAGCGCCATCTCCGGGGGACGACCCCTATGTGAACGCGGGCGACGCCGTAGAGCCGGGCCAGATCGTAGGTATCATCGAAGCCATGAAGATGATGAATCCTATCGAGTCGGAGGTCGGTGGTATGATAGCCCGTATCCTGGTCCAAAACGCCCAGCCGGTCGAGTACGGCAAGCCTTTGATGGTGGTCCTGGCTAATACGTGATACGTGATACGTGAGTAAGAGCCACGTATCACGTATCACGTATCACCTCTTATGAATATCCGCCGCATCGCCTTTGGCCTCGTCGTCAGCGCCATTTGCCTCTATTTCGTCTTCAGGGGCGTAAAATGGGGCGAGGTGGTGAATCACCTGACCCAGGTGAACCTCCCCCTGTTTCTCCTCTCGATGTTGCTTATGCTGGTGGCCTATTTCCTCATGACCTGGCGCTGGCAATTCCTGCTCGCTCCCCTGGAACTCGTCCCGACGACGAACGATGGACGATGGACGATGGACGAACGGCAACCTCAATCCAGTATAGAGGCAATCCGCAATCCGCAATCCGCAATCCGAAATCAAAGTATATTCTCCCTGTACGCAAAGATGATGACCGGCTATTTCTTCAATGCGTTCTTCCCGGCGCGGGCGGGCGACCTGGTGCGGGCCTATCTCCTGGGGCGCTCGACCGGCCTGCGCAAGACCACCGTCCTGGCTACTATCGTCATCGAGAAGGCCTTCGACGGCATAGCCCTCCTGCTCCTCTTCCTCTTCAGCCTGGTGCTGCTGCCGGCGACCACCTCGGCGTCAGGTGTGGCCCCGGACCTACTGGCCTGGCTGGCGGGGCTGGGACTGGTGGCGGCTATCGCCGGCCTGCTCCTCTTTTACCGTTTCAGCGACCGTATAGCACGGCTTGTAGAGCGCCTCTTCGACTTCCTCCCGCTTCCACGGAGGCTTGAGCGGCTGCTGGTGCGGCTCGTTGAGACGTTCGCGGGCGGGATGCATATCTTCAAGACTCCGCGCCCGCTCATTATGGCCGGGATCATCTCGGTGTGCGTGTGGCTGGTGGTGGCGTTGATGTTTCTCAGTGCCCTTCTCTCCTTCCAAGCCGCTTTTCCGCCTGATCTGCTAAGCTGGCCCGGCCTCCTTTTTATGACGGGGTTGGTCAACCTGGGCCTGCTGGTGCCCGCTCTGCCGGGGAACGTGGGCACATATGAGGCTTTGTGCGTAGCCGCCATGGCCGTATTCGCGGTCGACAAGGAACTGGCGGTGGCGTTTGCCCTCATCTTCCACGTCGGGCAGTTGGTAACGACGCTCGCTGTGGGGGTGGTCGCGTTCTGGACCCAAAACCTCTCCTTCTCAGAGATCGGCCCAGTAGAGCAAAAAGCCGAGCAAGAAGCGGTGGAGGCGCTACAAGTGACGGTAGACGGTGGACGGTAGACGGTGGACGATCATTGCGTCACTTACGTTTTGCGTTTTGCGTTTTACGCTCCTACCGACAACTGACAACTGATAACTGACAACCGTTCCCACCAAGAGTTAGCCCGTGAAGATCCTGGTTCTCGCTCCCCAATGGCCTGACCCTCCCATGCAGGGGGCAGCTATACGTAATCTGCAGATTGTGCGCTACCTGGCGCGCAAGCATAGCGTCAGCCTGCTCACCTTCGAGGGGGCGGGCGGGCAGGACACACCTCCCCTGTACGACCTGGGCGCGATATGCGCCCACGCCGAGGCGCTCCCTCTAACGTCGCGCACGCGCAGGCAGCGCCTGCGCAAGCTCTTTACGTCTAACATGCCCGATATGGCCTGGCGGCTCCATTCCGACGCCATGTGGCGGCGGGTCGAGGAGTTGTGCAAAGAGGAGCAGTTCGAAGCTATACACATCGAAGGGATCGAGATGGCCCCATACGGCCTGCTCGCCATGCGCCTGCTGCCCCGCGCCCGCATGGTCTACGACGCTCATAATGCGGAGTACCTGTTGCAGCGCAGAGCATTCAGCGTCGACTTCCGACGTATCCGGCTGCTGCCTCGCGCCATTTATTCGCTCGTGCAGTGGTACCGCCTGCGCAGGTTTGAGCGCCAGGTGCTGCTCGCCAGCAAGCGGGTGCTGGCCGTGTCGCCCGCCGACGTCGCGGCCCTCAACCGGCTGACGCTTTTCACCCGCAATCGTGTGACGCTCCTCCCCAACGGCGTCGATCTAGATTACTGGTCGCGCGGCGCTATTCGGCCCCAGGATATAGAGGTAGGCAGCGAAGCGCTGGTGTTCGATGGCACGATGGACTTTCGGCCCAACGTGGACGCGGTGCTCTGGTTCGCCCAGGAGGTGTGGCCCATGATCCGCGCCGAGCGCCCAACTTCGCACTTCTATATCGTGGGGCGGAACCCCTCGCCGGAAGTGCTGGCCCTCAGCGAAGACCCCGGCATCATCGTCACCGGCATGGTGGACGACACGCGTCCGTGGGTAGCGGGCTGTGAGGTGTACGTGGTCCCCATGCGCATGGGCGGCGGGGTGCGCCTCAAGGTGTTGCAGGCGATGTCGATGGAGTGCGCCATAGTGTCTACCCCGATGGGCGCGGAGGGGATCGCGGTGCGCCCAGGCAAGGATATGCTCCTTACCTTCTCGCCTCGTGGCTTTGCGAACGCGGTGCTCCTCCTGCTGTCCGACCGCCACCGCCGCCGTACCCTCGGCGCTTCCGCCCGCGAACTGGTCACTTCCCTCTATTCTTGGGACAGCCTTCTGCCCGTGCTCGATGAGCTTTATCCTTAGTGCACGCCTGGCTACCTGATATAATTGCGGCGTGGAGATTATTTATTACGCCGGGCTGGCAGCCATGGGTCTGGTGGCGGGTTTGCTGGGGGCGCTGCTGGGGTTGGGGGGTGGCGTATTTGTAGTGCCTGCGCTCACGCTGCTTTTCGGGGTGCCCACGTCTACAGCCATAGGCACCAGCAACGTGGCGGTGGTGGCTACCTCTACCGGGGGCGCATCCACTTACATCCGCAACCGACTGACTAACATCCGCCTGGGCCTGCTGCTGCTGACCTCCACTACGGTGGCGGCGCTGGCTAGCTCGCTGCTGGTGTCGGTCCTCCCTGCCCAGGTGTTGAGCGGGCTTTTCGCGGCGGTCCTCATCTACGTGGCATATACGATGCTGGTAGGCGGGCGGCAGAGCATGAACCCTCAATCCTCAGTCCTCAGTCCTCAGTCCTCTAACGACACCCTCGGCCTGGGAGGTAGCTATTACGACCCGGCCACGGGCAAGACCGAGCAATATACGCCGCGTAGGGTAGGCACAGGCATAGGCACCAGCGCGCTGGCGGGGGTGATCGCGGGCCTGCTGGGGGTAGGTGGCGGGATAGTGCAGATGCCTGTGATGAATCTGCTGATGGGCATCCCATTGAAGGTAGCCACCGGCACGAGTAACTTCATGATCGGGGTCACGGCCACGAGCGCCGCGTTCGTGCGCTATGCAC
>JBAURA010000625.1:0-4127 GCA_049580985.1 Chloroflexia bacterium | reverse complement strand
GCCTTCAGGGGGCGACTCCGGCGGCTCATCGGGTGGACGCGACAACGGGTAGAAGCTAAGGCAAGCGCGCGTGTCACGCAGCGCAGCTACCAGACCCGCTCTCTTCATACGCACGAAACAACAAAGGGCAGCCTCAGGGCGCCCTTTGTTGTTTCGTGCGCCGGTACGCGATTTATGGGGTGACGTCGTTCTGCACGATTATGTCGTAGTGGTCGGGCTTGACGCCGGTGGATGCCATGTCGGCGTACTCGAAGGTGAGCGTGAAGGGATAGGTGGCGCCCTGGGCGCGGTTTTGCGGGGTGAAAACGTCATTGGTGACGTCCAGTATATTGCCTGCCTGGTCGTAGAGGACGGCTGCCACGTTCACGCTCTCAGTCTGCTTGGGGCCGTTGTGCTTGAGGACGCCCACCAGCCTGGGAAAATCGCGGTTGTCATTGGGCAGGACTAGCTGCGACTGGCTGACCGCCCAATCGGAGGTGTAGAAGTCTATGTCGGCCTGGGTGGCGGGTAAGCCCTTGACTGCCACGCGCACGTCGTCCATGCGGGCGTCGGGGTCGCTAAGCTCGTGGATGTAAGGGATGAGAGTGCCAGGCGGCACGAGGGTTATGCGTGCGCAACAGGGCACGGTGTCTATGGCGGTGCCCGCTTTGTCCACGATGGTCACGTCTATCTCGGGGTTGATGAGGGTGGTGTTGCCGTTGTATTTGATAGCCCCCAGCACGATCACATATGCGCCCTTCATGCGGACGGCAGGCGCCAGGATATCGAACTCGCTCGTTTGGATTGGCGGGGAGGGGTCGCCGCCGGGGTATTTGCGCTGGAATTGGAAGGTGCCCAACTGCGAGAGGAGCACGTCAAAGGGGGGCTGCTTCTCCGGGTGCTCCTCGAAGACGGCGCGCTCGAAGTATTGGACGGTGTAGGTCTTGCCGTCCAGGTCGCTCTTCTCCTCGAAAGGGTTCGAGATAGGGTAGCCTTGCTGGGCGAGGCCGCCGTGGGTGTCCCAGTAGGTGAGGAACTTGCCGCAGACGGTCTTGCCTGTCTCCTGGAAGGTGCGGCAGCCGCCCTGCGCCAGCGATTGGATGGTGGCGAGGGGTCGGAAGGTCTCGGCTAGGATGAGGGTGATCAGGATGATGGTGGCGTAAGGTAAGAATCTTCGGAACTTGCTCACGGGTGGTGTCCTCCTTGTTAGGAAGATTATACTTGAGCAAGCGAAGTAACAAGAAATACAAGCGTATGTACAGGGTATACAGTCTGATTAGAGCAACAGCCAAACGTCGCTCTGCCTATCTGTAAGCTTCTTACCCTAGGATGAGCTCATAAGCAGACTAGCGTCGGTAGACCATCCAGCACTTGCTATTAGGTGCGGCTTGCACGATGCGATCTGGACCCCCAGTACCCCTATCGATCACAAATAGTAGATCTGCCCATTTGTCACCCTTCGTTCCAGACAACGGGTTGGCTGTATCTGGGGGATACTGACCTTGGATTCCGGCAGGGCACCATAGCAGCGCAGATTGCAGATTGGGGATCGTAAGCCTGACATCCTCGAAGCTGAGAGCCTGGTATTTGGCATTGAGTTGTTGGATCATGACGAGCGCTTGCTCGCCCGTCAATTCACCTACCTGCACGCGCTGAAGTATGCATGCGGGGTATTCCATAGGCATATCGGTCGCGGCGCAGCCGGCATCAAACTGGTATTTTAGTCTGAACGGACCGTTTAGAACGGTGGCCAGGGTAGGCGGCTACGGACAATCTGTTCCAGAGATGGGTGCATCACCATTATCTTTATCACGTACACAAGCCGGATTCTCGCCATTAGGTGCATGAAAACTGGACTCGATTGCAATAACCTCATCCTTGCTCCAGCCTGCATCTACTGGGCGGAAAGTAGCAGCCTTTAACCCACTTTCCGTATTGCCGGGGTCGGCGGTAAAAACGTAAACACCTCCCTCAGACCAACCAGTTACGATCACTTTGCGATGAAAAACTACTGTAGCTTCAGCCCCATCGGGGAGTTTACCCCAGCATGGAGGCTCAAGATCCCAGTTAATCTTACGAGAACTGTCAAGTACATCTTTACAACTAAGACTAAGTTGGGTGGGCGCGGGCTGTTCTTGTCTAGGAGTTGGTGTAGGCAGTTGCTCAAGCATTACAGATCCATTGTTCTTGAGCCAAAAATAAACTGCCAGAAAAATAACAACTCCAACAATAGCAGCAATAGCTTTACGTTGGGGATCTCGAGTATTTGGGCCTAATAACTGCGGGAAAATGGCATAAGTGATTAGGCTAGCAAGCAGAGCACCAGCTGTTGATAGTAATAATTGTTCAGCGAAGTTTTCAGCTAAAAGCATGCTGCTACCGAACACAATTGGATAGTAAAATGGCGGTAAGTATGTTAATGCATATAGACCCGCAACTATGTTAATAGCATAGGGCACAGACAATGTTTCTGCGTTAGATAAATTATAACAATAGCCCGTTAGGAGCACAATAGTGAAGGCTGGAACTAACCTTCACTATTGTGCTCCTAACTCAGAGCTCAAGGGAAAATCCCCCGCAACCGCGTAACTTCCGCCACACGCGAGATGGCGAGCATATACGCGGCTATGCGGAGGTCGATCTTGTTGTGGTTGGCTACGTCGTGCACGTCGTCGAAGGCGTGGGTCATTACGCGCTCAAGCTTCTCGTTGACCTCGTCCTCGGCCCAGTAGTAGCCCTGGATGTTCTGCGCCCACTCGAAGTACGAGACGGTCACACCGCCCGCGTTCGCCAGGATGTCGGGGATGACCATCACGCCCTTGTCGTAGAGGATCAGGTCGGCCTCCGGGGTGGTCGGGCCGTTGGCGCCCTCGGCGATCATCCTGGCCTTGATGCGGGGCGCGTTGGAGGCAGTGATCACGTTTTCGAGGGCGGCGGGCACCAGGATTTCGCACTCCAGCTCAAGGAGTTCGGCGTTGGTGATCGTCTCGACCTCTGGGAAGTCTTTCAGGCTGCCGTTCTGCATCACGTATTCCTGGGCAGCTTTGGCATCTATGCCGTGGGGCGAGTAAATCGCGCCGTAAACATCGGATACGGCGATGATCTTTGCCCCGTCCTCGGCAAGGAGGCGAGCGCTGTTGCCGCCCACGTTGCCGAAGCCCTGCACTACCACGCGAGCGCCCGCCAGGGGCATGCCGATAGCCTGGGTGGCCTCGCGTACCACATACTGTAGGCCGCGGGCGGTGGCTTCGTTGCGCCCCAGCGAGCCTCTTATGGGGATAGGCTTGCCGGTGATGAGGCCGGGGATGGGATAGCCGCGCATCATCGAAATGGTGTCCATGATCCAGGCCATCGTCTGCGCGTTGGTGTTCACGTCGGGCGCGGGTATGTCGATTTCGGGGCCGATGATGGGGCCGATCTCGGAGGCGAAGCGCCTGGTCAGACGCTCGATCTCGTTTATGCTGTGCTGGCGGGGGTCAACCACCACACCGCCTTTGCCTCCACCATAAGGGATGCCGACGGTGGCGCACTTCCACGTCATCCACATGGCGAGGGCTTTCACCTCGTCCAACGTAACGTCCTGGTGGTAGCGGATGCCGCCCTTTGCCGGGCCGGGCGTGAGGGAGTGCTGCACCCTGTGGCCCGTGAAGACCCGGAAGGAGCCGTCGTCCATACGGACCGGGAAGTTCACGGTTAGCTCGCGCTTGGGCTTGGAGAGTATCTGCCGCATGCCCTCGTCGAGATTAAGCTTGTCGGCGGCGATGTTGAATTGCTCCACCGCCACCTGGTATGGGTTCGGTTTGTCCTTCGTATGTTCTACCGACATCGAGGTGCCCTCCACGCTGAGATATAGGCCGCGCTGCCACGATCCTAACGCGCGACACGTGATAAGATACCACATCTCGGACAATTGTAGGTAATATCGATGAGGGGCGGCCCCGCCTCCTATCTTGTATCCTTCTGAGGTGGAATGGAGAGCAGCACGGTCAGGATAGATTGCAATCGGTGTGCTTGCTCAACAGAATAGGGATATGTGGTCGTCAGAGCAGGTGGGCACTCTGCCCCACGTATATCTTAGTATTGCAGCCAACGTCTATATAAAACGGTTTGCGCTTCGTAGGGGCGGGTCCCCGTGCCCGCCCTGTATC
>JBAURA010000624.1:0-2935 GCA_049580985.1 Chloroflexia bacterium | reverse complement strand
GGGTCAGGCATAGAGGGCGGGCACGGGGACCCGCCCCTACGATATGTCATGGAGGGATGAGATGAGTGTTAAGTTTGGAGTGTTAGCGCCCCAAGGCTGGATGATGGACCTGGAGGACATAGAGGACCCTGTCGACAAGTACGAAGCAATGACGAGAGTAGCCGTGGAAGCCGAGAAGTTGGGTTTCGATTCTGTATGGCTGTATGACCACTTGCACACCTACCCCACACCCGCGCTGGAAACCACCTTCGAGTGCTGGACATCCACGGCTGCCCTTGCCCGCGATACGTCCAGGATACGCATAGGGCAGATGGTAACGTGCACCAGCTTCCGCAACCCTGCCTTGCTGGCGAAGATGGCCTCGACGGTGGATGTGCTCAGCCATGGCCGCTTGAACTTTGGCATAGGGGCCGGGTGGTACGAACACGAGTACCTTGCCTATGGCTACCCTTATCCAGTCGACGGCGAGCGTCTTAAGATGCTGGGTGAGGCTTTGCAGGTGATACGGGGCATGTGGAGGGAACCTTATGCTACTTTTGAAGGCAAGTATTACCAGGTCAGTGGGGCGATCAACGAGCCTAAAGGTGTGCAGAAACCCCACATCCCGATCTGGATCGGCGGATCGGGCGAGCAGGTTACGCTGAAGCTGGTTGCCATGTACGGCGATGCTTGCAACCTGCACGGGAAGAATCCCGCCCGATACCAACACAAGCTTGACGTGTTGCGCAGGCATTGTGACATTGTGGGGCGCGATTACAGCACTATCATTAAATCGGGTTTTGTGATGACTGTGCCTGTTCGGCCCGGACAGGATCCCGAATACCTTACGCGTAATATCCTCGAAGGCGATAGTTTTGAGGTGTTCAGCAAGCGCGCCGCTATGGGTTCCGCCCAGCAGATCATAGACGCCTATGCCGGCCTCGTCGATATCGGGGTGGACTACATAATTGCGGCGGACGTGCCGGGGATCGCTCACCTCGATGCGCTACGTATGATTGGTGAAGAAGTGCTCCCCGCTTTCCGGTGATATGGCACACACGAAAGGATAATCGCCAGTCGCCGGTCGGGTGGGTATGAGCGCAACTGGTTCAGGCCGTGTATTCGGGGAAGAACCAATATCGAGCGTTATCGTGCCGGTGCGTCAGGAATGCCTTCAGAGGGTCACCTAGCGACGGGGCGGGCAAGTAGCGATCTAGCTCTTCGAGAGGAACCCAACGTAGCTCTTCCACAGCCGGGTCGGCGTCGCACTGGAGGGTGCCGCTTAGACGGTGGACCAGGAAGGCGCAGACGAGGAATGTCTTACGCTGGACGATGCTGCGCGATTCGGATACGTAGGCTAGCTCGCCTACTTCAATATCGAGGCCGGTCTCTTCCTTGAACTCACGCAGGAGCGCCTCGGTTATGCCTTCGCCCTCTTCGGCTCGCCCGCCGGGGAGGGTCCACACCAGAGCCTTATCGGAGAACCACCTGTTCCCCGAAAGGAGCACGCGGTCTTGATCGAGCATAATGCCCTGGCCGACGCGATATACAGCCCAATCGGGGTGAGGGGATGTGGAGTCGTAGGTCATGGGGTTGGGAATTAAGGGATTAAGGGATTAAGGGATTGGGGATTAAGGGATTGGGGGGTTATAAAGGTGAGGGGCCTTAAGATCTGATCTGCTTATGGAAATCGCTTAAGTAAGCAGATCAGATTCTGGTGCGTACTACCCTAACCTTACATGGAAGTTTCTTAAGTGTAAGGTTAGGTTTGCGGTCTCTGATCCCCTAATCCCTAATCCCTAATTCCCTAATCCCTAACCCCCGATCACTTGATCTGGTCCAGCGCGAAGTTCTGCATGTGCCATTGGGCGGCTTGTTGGAAGCGTGGGGCGTCCATGGCCTGGGCGGGGAGGGTCTGGATTTCGTACATGCAGTGGTTGATTTTGACCTGGGTTTGCGGGTCGAACTCCAGCTTGCGCGACATGAGCAGTTTATTGTTTTCGTCGACGAAGATCAAGTAAGTGTGGTCCTGGCGGGATAGCTGCGATACGAGGTTCTGCCCTAGCTGGCAGGCGTCGTAGGTCGGGTAGCCTGGGTCGTGAGGGTTGAGGAAGGTCTCGCCTTTGTAGGGGTCGCCGGGGTTATCTTCGACCACCAGGTAGAAGGCGATGATCGGGCCGTGCGGGGTGCGGGACAGCATCATATCGATATGGGAGGGCAACTCAGGTGTGAGGGGCCTGGCCCACGTAGAGCGCGGGGTCCTGGTGAGGACGGCCACCACCTTAGATGTACCCTCGCTCAATAGCGCCAGCCGGGTGACGGGGTCCTGGCCGGGGGGCAGGAGCGCCTGTAGCGAGCCGGGCAGATCGCCGCCCACCTCTATGGGCGTATGCCAGTCCCAGGGTGTGTAGGCGAAGGGGTCGTGCCAGCGCGGGCCATATGCTACCTGCTGGCGGGCCTCGTAGTAGCTGGGGTCAAGCTCCAGCACCCGGCGGAACTCGCCAATAGCCAGCTCGAAACCCTCCGCGTAGCGGAGCGCGACGCCGTAGAAGTACCTGTAAAGGACTGAATTGGGCACAAGCTCTACGGCCCCTTTTAAGGCCAACGCAGCCAGCCGCGCCGCCCCCGAGTCGATTTTGTAGCCTCGCGCGCTCGGTTGGACCCCCCGCGACATATGCTCGATCCCCTGCCGGTACAGATCGCGCGCCCTATCGACCAGGTAGCCGCCCTGTCGCCGCGACGGCTGGCCTGTCCCCAAGGGGCCTGTGATAGGCCCGCCCGTGAGGTCTGTGGGCGTTGCGACGATTCCTGTGTTGAAGTTGGTGGTCGTGGGCGTATGCACCCCGAACGGGTCGTCTGGGAGATCGGGCAGCAGGGTCACGGTCTGAAGTCCCCGGTCGTCCGAGTAGATGCCGCGAAAATCACCGATGGGGCCGGTGCCCGCCGTATCGAAGGC
>JBAURA010000623.1:0-6978 GCA_049580985.1 Chloroflexia bacterium | reverse complement strand
CAGCAAGCGGCTTGCGCTTCGTCATCAAGATTACAGGCTCTTCGCCGAGATCCTCTATGTATTCAGTTAAGGAGCCTGTAATTTCAGTTACCTGTACTTTCTTCATAGGTGTGCCTCTTTCCCACCTATCCACACACGATTGCGTATCTTGACTCCGATAGCGCGAATCTTCACGACGGCTGCCGGCTCTTCCACTATATCATAGTATACACGAAGATCTCCTATACGCAGTTCCCAGGGGGCCAAATCGTTCGGGCGCATGAATTTGCGATTACGGGTTTCCACGCCTGGCTCATACTTCAGTTGTCGCTCAACACTATCCAGGATGGTTGACTGTTGGCGGGCTGTAAGTTGACGTAGATGATCTACCGCTTCAGGCGAATAATCGAGGTCGTAAGCCATGATCAGTCGGGCATCAGCCTATAGATATTCGTGCAGGTCCTCGCAGAACTTCTCTATGGTATCCCTCCGTAGCTCATACATAACGCGGTTATCCTGGTTGACCTCGTTGATGAGGCCGGCGTCGCGCAGCACGCGCATATGCCGCGAGATCGACGAGGGGGTGATGCCGCACTTGGCAGCCAGGCGCGAGCCGTAATACTCCTTGTCCTTGGCGATGGCGCGCAGGATAGTCATGCGGGTGGGGTCTTCGAGGGCGCGGGCGACGGCCACGATGCGGCGCTGGACGTGGGCCATAGCGCTCCTGTGCTCATCGGATGTGAGGGCGTCATAGATGACCAACATCTGGCCGTAGCCGTACATGATCATCGAGGAGACCTTGAGGAAAAGGGACGGCACGAGCATCACCTTTTCGAGCGGATAGCCTTCGGGGAACTCGCGCGGGAGAGCGCGATTCGCCAGGAAGCGCTCCTGGACGGCAGTGAGGCGATCGGGGCCAAGCGACTGGGTGCGCTCGCGGACGCTCTCCTCCCAACGCGGCTTGAGGCTGGGCAGTTGGTGGCGGTAGACGTTCTGCCAGTAGGTGCGTAGGAGGCGCAGGAGGCGCGTGCGGGTGGCGTCGGCCTCGGACGAGAGGAGATGGAGGGCCTGCCGCCACCCTTCGTCGTGGATCTTGTGCTCGCCGCCGTACTGCTTCAGGAGGGCCGCCAGCAGCCTGAGCGGGTGGGAGGCCATGCTGGCGATGTCGCCGGGCGACATGACACGCCCGGTGGCGTAGAAGATGAAATCCTCGGCGGGCATGGCCTCGAGGTAGCGGAAGAAGCCCTCGACGTCGTGGTGGTCGGGATAGTCGACGGCCAATTCGACCAGGCGGGTCTCGAAGAGGGAATAGAAGTAATCGGCTTCCTCGCGCATGGCGGGCGAGAGGTCGCGCTTGACTTCGGCCACCCACCCCTCGTGCCTCTCGCCTGGATGGACCAGGGCGGCAAGCGAGATGAACATATCGTACAGGGGTGATATGAGGAAGTTGACCGTTGGCGTTGAGGACGGGGCATCGGGGGCAACAAGTACGGGCATGGGATTCTCTCCTAGCGTAACAGGGACCGGGGATCGGGGACAAGGGATCAGGATTACCTGACTCTATTAGCCAATAGAGCAATATAATACAACTATGCTCGGTTGGCGTCAAGACGTTCGCGCCCGTTTTATGCCCCGAGTTTGCTATGGGAGTTGAGGCTCTTCTAGTTTAGAGGAAGCTATCTACTCGGACGCCGGATTCAGCTATGCCCGGTATATCGAGGGCAATTACCCCTTTCCGCGTCAGGCGCTCAACTCGCTGGTATACGCCATCACGAGGGTCTGAATACACCTCTACAACGCTCTTAGGCAAGTTAACAACCCAGGCGATAGGTATGCCGGCGGCTGCGTACAAAGGCATCTTGATGCGCCGGTCGGCAGATACCGTGGCGTCAGCTACCACGATTACCAGCAAGATGTCATCGCCGGTCGGGAGCGAAGCCTCGTAGAAATCGGGCCGGGCTTTCATTAGGGCGAGGTCTGGCTGCAATTCTATGTATTCGCCGATGAGTATCGGCCCCTGGCCGCGCACCATAACTGAATCGTCAGCCGCCTTGTTGAAGAACCTTGTCAAGCGATCGACACAGGCGGCGTGCACTTTCCCAATTGGACTCATCTTGACGATCTCACCGTAGATAAGCTCAACCCGGTCATCCTCTGATAGAATGCCTGCCCGCGCCATTTGTTCAAGCTCACTCGCGGTGAACAGCCGCTTCTCCATGCCAGCAATCATGGTGCACCACCAAACACAGCTTTTGCCAACAACTTTCTTATGGAGTTATAGTAACACCATATTGAGTTCATGCCAATCCTATCTATGCTCACCTCAATCGGGGTCGAGCACTATAGCATCCGCCTCGATCTCTACCAGCATGGCAGGATCTATCAGGCGCGATACCTCGACCATCGTGGCGGCGGGGCGTATATCGCGGAAGAACTCGCCGTGGGCGCGGCCTATCTCTTCCCAGGCGGTGATGTCGGTGACGAACATGCGGGTGCGTACTACGTGCTGCAAGCCGGCACCTGCGTGTTCGAGGGCCGACTGGATGTTTTTGAGGACCTGGATGGTCTGGGAGTAAGGATCACCTTCGCCTACGACTTTGCCGTCGGGATCGGTAGCAGTCGTGCCAGCGACGTGGACGTAGGGGCCGACGCGCACGGCACGAGAGTAGCCGACGATAGGCTCCCAGGGCGCGCCGCTCGATATGTTGGTTCGTGGCATGTTCGCCTCCTTCCCCCGGCAGGGGAGCGCCCCCGCATCCCTAATACAAAGAACAAAATCGGCGCGGCGCGCCGATTTTGTTCTTTATTGCTAAGCTTTACTGTAAGGCGTCGGTGAAGACTACCAGGCGCTTGTCGTAGTTTTGCTGGGTACGATTGAAGGTGCCGTTGCAGGTGATCAGGTTGAGGCGGGTGGCGCTGGTCGCCCCGAACACCTCTTGCAAGGGGCAGTTGTTGTACGGGCAGACCAACTGCTTGCTCACGACGAAGGCGCGGTCCACACCTTTGTCGTCGCGCACGTAGACGCGGTCGCCGACCTTGAGCTTGCCTAAGTGGTAGAAGACGGCTTCCTGGATGCCGTACCAGTCGAGGTGGCCGTCCATCACCGAGTTGCCCTGCTTGCCGGGGACCGGGCCGTGCTTGTACCAGGCGGCGTTGAAGGGGTCCTTGGGGATGTCCATGTTGTTGTTCTTGTCCACGCCCACGTGCTCAACCTTAGCCAGCACGCCCAGCATCGGGATGCTGAGGTAAGCTGGGTTGCTGGGGGCGGGCTTGGTGCCTTTCTGGGGGCCTGCGCCGTTGGCGTAGCGCCACTCGAAGTAGTGCTGGCCGATGTTGCCCATCTGCACCTGCCACTCCTTGGGCAATTCGGGGGCGTAGGTGAGGACGCGGCGCTCGAACGCCTGGATCAGCACCGGCTGGCTCTTGCCGGCGATCTTGACGGTGGCCCAGTAGGCATCCGAGATCGGGAGGCCCATGGCGAACACCCACGGGTCGAGCAGGGGCCTGGTGGCGTTGCTCACGCCGGTGCGCACGGGGCCGGAGGAGTTGAGGAAGTCCCAGAAGACCTTAGGCACGTTATGCCCGGTGGCCTTCTCGAAATAGGCGATCTTGGTCATGGGCGATTGCCTGGAGGGGTTGTTCTTTACCTCACCCTGGCGGTTGATCTCTTCGGTAGCGTAGCCCGCGGTCTTGTCGGGCTGGCGGTGCTCGCCAGCCGAGGTGTTGGAGACGGTGCCAAACGAGGAGTAGGTGGGGGCGTTGGCGTCGTCGGGGTCGGAGGCGATGTTGATGCCGGCGGGCTGGCCCGTCTCGAACCTGCTGTTGCCTATCTGCATGCGGCCTGAGATCAATTCGACGGTGAGGAGGCCGTTGGTGACGTACCACTTGTCGGTGGGGGCCAGCTTGGGGTCGTTGATCTCCATGCGGGACTTGTCGAAGTACTGGACGAGGCGCTTGCCGGAGCCGTCGGGCGCGTCGGTGTAGGTCTCGTAGCCGGAGGCGAGGGGGGCGGGACCCCAGGTCCAGGAGCGGGAAGCCGCGCGGGCAGCCACGGGCTGATCGTTGCGGGTCCACACGGTCTCGAAAGCGCCGTCGGCGAATGGAGAGGAGGCGGCTGAGGCGGGGCGGGCCGGGGCGGCCAGCGAAACGGGGAGGAGTGTGAGGGAGAGCGCAGCTACCGCCACCAGGGAGAAGCGTGAGCGCACAGCGTTCGTTCGTAATGTCATACTGAGATACCTGCCTGTCTTAAGTAGGGGATGGGCACTGTTTAGGTTAACGGATTTCTCGCCGCATCCGATGTGCGGGTTTCCATAAGTTTAGCGTAGGAGGGGTGGTAAGCGCAAGGGGCGAAGGAATTTTGGATTTTGGAAGCGGAGGGATTGGGGATTAAGGGATTAAGGGATTAAGGGATTAAGGGATTAAGGGATTAAGGGATTGGGGTTGTTGAAACAGTAGGGGTAAAGAAGGAGCAGGGTACGAAGGATGGTGTGTTGAAATCGCGGAGAAGGGGAGAGGCGGAGAACGCGGAGTGGATTTTGGATTTAGGGTATGGAGGGGAGGGTGCATGGGGCTGTGGGATCCTATGCACCCTGTTTTTGGTTCCTGGTTATTTAGTTGTTGCCGGGCAGAGGGCGGACACGTGGGTCCGCCCCTACACGGGCATAGGAGGTTGGCTTGCAGGATGGGTGTCCCTGTGGCGCAACTGGTCCGTGTTCCGCGTGGGCGTGGCGGCCTACCCTCTTCGCCCCACCACCGAGTACCGAGTACGGAGTAGGTAGTGGGGAAAGAGGTGAGGACGTGACACGATGGCACGTAGGTACGCTACGCTTATCACGCTCGTGTTATTGGCTAGCCTCTATGTTAGGGTGCTTGTGCTTACTGCGTATTGCGTACTACGTACTGCGTATTGGTTAGGCATTGGGCACGGTATGGGAGATGGGAGGCTAGCGGCATGTGACAGGAGGTTACTGTCGATACATAGGGACACCAGCGGTCCTTACGTCCCTCTTTATGCGGTCAGAGGGTGAAACTTGTTTCATAGTTAATATAGCACAGATGTGCTATTAATGATACCCCCATTTGGGTAGTCTTTTTGGGCATTTTGGGGGATTTTCATTTGATTGCCTGGTAATCCTCCGGCGTATCTATGTCTTTAGGGCGCTCGTCCTCGTTGAACTGGACGCGCACTATTCTATTGGGGAAGCGGGCAAGCAGTTGCCTACCGCCTACATCTCCTTCGAGGCGGGCAAGCTCGGGGAAGAGGTCGCGGGAGAAGAGGGTGGGCGGGCCTGGTTCCTCTCCATAGATGGGGATGGTAATGGCGGCACGCTCGCGCAGGTAGGCTTCCACCAGGCGTTCTACAATCGCGGCGGGCACGTGCGGCTGGTCGCCGAGCAAAACCAGACACGCTTCGGCTTGTGGCGATACGGCCCTCAGGGTCGATATGCCAACGGCCAGAGATGTGCCCATGCCCTCGGTGTGGCGTGGGTTAGGCACGTAAGTGATGGGAGCGCTCCGAGCTTGCAACGCGGGTATTGGACGTTGCACTTTGAACTTTGAGCTTTGAACAAGCAGTAAGTGCTCAGGGCGTACGACCACTACCACTTCGAGCGGAAAGAGCGATAGCGCGTTTTCGAGGGAATGAAGCAGGAGCGGTCTGCCATCTTTCATGGGGAGGAGGAGCTTGGGGGTGGGGCCGCCCATGCGCACGCCACGCCCTGCCGCGAGGAGGACGGCGGCAATCTTGTGCCTGGCGAGGGTAAAACTATTGACAGGGGATGAACACATCGGCTACAATCCCCTTTAGTTTATCATTAACACGACATAAAGTATTCTCTCATGCGCGAGCCTGGCCCGGCGCAATTGGAGGGCAAGGTCGCGCAGGTTCTCTTGCTCTTGCAAGGAAGGAGGCCATTTTGAGAAAGCCGGGTGCGCGTTCGCGGCTGATGGCCGCCACTGCGGGTATCACCCTCGCGCTTGCGATTGCTCTCTCCTCGTCCCCGCTCGCAGGTATGCCGACAGGGAGCCGCTCGGTGGCAGAGGCGGCCCCCACAGGCACCAACTCCTCCAACTCCATCTACTACCGGCAGACAGGGCACTATATCAAGGACGCCTTCCTCAACTATTGGCTGGCGAATGGTGGCCTGAATACGTACGGCTACCCGATCACCGAAGAGACCACCGTAAACGGCGTGCCCATGCAGTATTTCCAGCGCGCGCGGTTCGAGTACCGGCCTGATAGCAGGCGTCCCTGGAAGGTGGAGTTGACGCAGGTCGGCTCGATAGTGACGCAAGGGCGCAATTTCACCAGGGTGGAGCCCGCGGCTGCCATAGGCGACAAGACCTACTTCCCGGAGACGGGGCACACGCTGGGCGGGTCGTTCAAGCAGCACTGGCAGAGCAAGGGGGGCATCGCGATATTCGGCTACCCTATCTCGGAGGAGATGAGGGAGAACGGGGTCACGGTGCAGTATTTCGAGCGCGCCCGCTTCGAGCTGGTGGGGCAGGGGCGCGTGCAGCTTGGGCATTTGGGCACGGAGGTGCTGAACAAGCATATGACCGAGGGGCTGGCGGGTTTCGACCCGGCGGTTGGCGTGGCACAAACGCGCCCCGGCTTCCAGATGAGCTTCAGGGGCGAGGCCACGTGGTACAGCGCGGCGGCCTTCGGCACGACCTGGGAGCGGATCATCGCCCTGAATAAAAGCTGGGGCAACCTGCCGCAGAATTTCGTGGGTCGCGGGCTATATGCCGCGGCCCCGGCGGACCTCAGTCTCTACGGGCGCATGGCGCGCGTGACCAGGGGCAACCGCTCGGTGATGGTGCAGTTCATAGACGTGATCGCGTATGGCGACATACCCTATGTGCGCTCCAAGGGGATCGTGATCGACCTGGCCGAGGAGGTGTACAGGGCGTTGGGGACAGCCGGGAACGGGCGATATGAGGTGAAGTTCGATGTGTTCTGGCCGGGGGAAGAGCCGTAGAGAATATCATGAAGAGCAA
>JBAURA010000622.1:0-3889 GCA_049580985.1 Chloroflexia bacterium | reverse complement strand
GGCGAGCGCCCTATTATCAACTACTCCGGCGGCACGGAAGTGTCCGGCGGTATCCTGGCGGGCAGCACCCTCCTACCATCGAAGCCGTGCACTTTCGGCGGGCCTGTGCCTGGCATGGCCGCCGACGTTATCGACCACGAGGGTAATCCCGTGCGAGGGGCGGTGGGCGAGCTTGCCTTGCGTGCGCCCTGGCCCGGCATCACGCGCGGCTTCTGGGGCGATGATGCGCGCTACCTTGAGACCTACTGGACGCGCGTACCAGGCGTGTGGGTGCACGGCGACTGGGCGCAGGTAGACGAAGATGGATTCTGGCGCATCCTGGGCCGCTCGGACGACACGATCAAGGTGGCGGGCAAGCGGGTCGGCCCCGCCGAGGTGGAGTCGGTGGCGCTCTCCCACCCCGCCATAGCCGAAGCCGCCGCTATAGGCATCCCGGACGAAGTCAAGGGCGAATCGCTGGCGCTCTTCGTCCGGCTGCGGGAAGGTTATGGGGCAAGTGAGCAGATGCGCCAGGAGATAGAGACCCACCTGACGGGCAGCCTGGGTAAGGCCTTGAAGCCGGGCGCGATCCTCTTCGTGCGAGATCTCCCGCGCACGCGCAACGGCAAGATCCTCCGCAGGCTGGTGCGCACCGCTTACCTGGGCGAACCCCATGGCGACCTCTCCGCGCTGGAGAACCCTTCCGCGCTGGACAAGATCGCAACGCTCAAGCAAGGCAAGATCGTGTAGGAGCCTACATATAGGAGCTATGTGCTTACTTTTTGCGCGATAGCAGACCGTACACCAGGGCGGTGGTCCACGCGCTCAAGAGGATATATACGAACTGCAACACGCTTCTCTCCGGCGGCAGCTTGGACATCGGTGGCACGATTTTTGTGGCGGGTACTATGGTGGCGGCGGCGAGGGACATAAGCCCTGCCAGCAGCGTGCCATGCAGCAGGTGGGGTAGGCGAAATGTGCTCTGCATTATTCCATACATGACACCCCAAGATGCCCCGTAGGCCCAATGTATTGCCTGTCCGGCCACCTGCCTCTCCTTCCGATCCAGGCGCGTATCAAACACACCTTCGGCCACCTTCTTCGCAAGCTTCTCTACTGGTTGCTCGGATTTTCTGCCGCCCCCCGCGCCAGTCCCTTCTCCTCTCTTAGATGGCCCCAACCCTACTTGCTCCAATAGCTTGGGCACCTGCTCCATAGCCACCGTCAACACACCGGTACCGGCAAGGCCGGCTACTGCCCCTTTTATTACCGCACCCACAGGTGTCTCGTGCTCTGACATCGTTAGTACCTCCTACCTCCCAATCACGCCTCAATCCGATAGGAGCAATCAACGTGCCACTCCAATCGCCCCGCCATCTTGCACCTAGCCCTCGCCTCTGGTAATGTATAGGCACGACGGTGGACGGTGGACGGTGGACGGTGACGGTAGACGGTACTCGGTGGACCCCTTGCGACATAAGTGGCGTGCAATCCGCTATCATGTGGAGATTGCGGTGTTGTGTATGCTCGATTAGGAGGTGAGGCTTATGTTATGCCCCTATCCAGATTGCACAGGACAGGTGGTCGAGGGACAACGCTTCTGCAATATATGCGGTCGCTCGCTCGATCCGCAGGCGGTGGCTGCTGCTAAGCAGGCAGCCAGTGCGGCGCCAACCTCGCAACCTCTACCTCCTTATCAGGCCCCACCTTACAGCCAGCCTCCCTACCAGGCCCCTCCATATGCGAACCAACCTTACGGCAACCCACCGCAGTATCCACCCCCGCAGTACCCGCCTCAATATCCACCCCAGCAAATGCCTCCTAGCCAACCCTACGCGCAGAGTAACTGGCAGGGCCAGCCTTATGCGCAGATGCCGGTGCAACAGGTTGCACCCAGGCCCGCCAGCAAGACGCCTCTCGTCCTCCTCCTGCTCTTACTACTGGTTGGCGGAGGGGTGGCGGCGGGGTTCTTGCTCTTCGGTTGGAGGCTGCCCACGGTCGGCAGTACCTCTTCTTCCTCTTCCGCCATCACCCCTACCGTGGGCAGCAGGACATTCAATCTTTTTCTACCTGTCTTTGAAAGAGATAACCCGTACACTACCCCGGCGATAAAGGGGAGGGATGGCCTGGAGCGAGGCATATCCATGTCAACCCGGCCCTACATTACGATAGAAAACGGCCAGACCTTGAAACCGGCCACGGTAGATGTCTCTATAAAAGCGGCCAATACGGAGAACCTGACTCTTGAGCAGATTTACAGCGCGGGCATAGTATTCGCCAGCTCCCAGGAGCTTGCGGACGAATTCAAAGCTTATGGCGCATCTCAACATCCCGGCTACGAATTCGATGCCGTCCTCCCGGCGAAGGGCCAGACTTATGAGCTAACCGACCCCCAGGGCTGGACGCTGAAAATCACCGTGGACGAGGTCGCCTTTGAAAGTGACACGATGACCGATGGCTCGCCTTCCCCGCACCCGGTCTTTACGGTGCTCAATATGACGGCAGAACTGACGCCGAAATGAGCAATAGCAAGGAGAAACATGGAGATAGCAGGCAAGCATACATTCGACGCGCCACGGGAGATGGTGTACCGCGTGCTGACCGACCCGGAGACCCTCCGGCGCACGCTACCCGGCTGCCAGAAGTTCGATGAGCAGGAAGACGGCAGCTATGCCATCACACTCAGCATCGGCATCGCGGCGATCAAGGGCACTTATACGGGCACCGTCCGGATGCTGAACGAAAATCCCCCGGAATCGTACACGCTCAAGATGTCGGCCAAGGGGGGAGTCGGTTTCGTGGACGGCCAAGGGGACTTCCAATTAGCCCCGGAAGAAAAAGACCCGGAAAAGACCCTCCTTACCTATAAAGGAGAGGCGCACGTGGGCGGCAAGGTGGCCGGCCTCGGCCAGCGAGTGCTCGGCGCGGGGGCCAACCTCATAATCGGCCAGTTCTTTCGGGCGCTCGAAAAAGAGGTCAAGCGCCAGGATAAATAGCCAGCCCTCTTAACGTCGTAGGGGCACCCCTTGTGGGTGCCCTGTTCGTGCCATATTCTCTATCCAACAGGGCACCCACAAGGGGTGCCCCTACGAAGCTTCTTATGCTGAAGGACTGACTCAGTATCTTATAAGCGTGACGATGTTATAGCCGTCCAGGTATTCGCGCGCGCCAAGCTCGGTCAGCTCAATGAGGAAGGCGAGCGCCACGATATCGCCGCCCAACTGCTCCACCAGGTCGATGGTGGCCCGCGTTGTGCCGCCTGTCGCCAGCAGGTCGTCCACGATCACCACGTTCTCGCCGCGCTTGATCGCGTCCTTGTGTAGCTCCACCGTGTTCGTTCCGTATTCCAGGTCGTATTCGGCTGAGATCGTGTCCGCCGGCAGCTTGCCCAACTTGCGCGCGGGCACGAACCCCGCCCCCAGCTTATAGGCAATCGGCGCGCCGAAGATGAACCCTCGGCTCTCGATAGCTACCACTTTATCGACCTTCAGGTTGTTAAGCTTGGCGCACATCTGGTCGATAACCTGCACAAAAGCCTGGCCCTCTTTCAGCAGGGTGGTAATATCGCGGAACAGGATGCCCGGTACGGGGAAATCGGGAATATCACGGATCAGTTCTGTGAAGTTCATCTCATCCATGGCTCATCCTCCAATGCTTTTTCATCCTGTCATGACAGAAGCCAGATCCACGACGATCCGGCTTCTCCATTAGTTCAAGGGACGGCCTATTATACATTAAGTGCGCCTGCCGTTGCGACTCCTCAAGTACCCGCGCAGGTAGCGCGCGGCCAGCGTAGACATGAGCAACAGCACGGCGAGAGTCAGGGGGAAAGAGCCACCAGTCTGCGGTATAGGCGCCTGGGGCGTCTGGCTAGCGCTACCCCCTGCCGTGGTTGTCGCCTGTGTAGGGT
>JBAURA010000621.1:0-11085 GCA_049580985.1 Chloroflexia bacterium | reverse complement strand
GGCATAGAGCCAAAATCCGGTATGTCGCATGTTCAATTTCCTCTGCTCTTCAGCCACTCTTCCAGCTTGTCCAGGGGCCAGGTGGTGATGATCCTGTCGGCGGTGGCCCAGCCGCGCCGGGCTGTGTGCACCCCGTACTCTAGCAGGTTGTAGTTGCTGGGATGGTGGGCGTCTGTGTCAATCGCCAGCACGCAGCCTGCTTCCATCGCTTCCTGGATATAAACGTCGTCCAGGTCGAGCCTGTCGGGGGCCGAGTTCACTTCCAGGGCGGTGCCCGTTTTCGCGGCCTCTCTGATCACCTGGCCCACGTCCATCGCGGAAGGCTCGCGCTGGTTGAGCAACCGCCCCGTTGGGTGGCCCAGGATGTCCACGTGGGGGTTGCGCACCGCGTTGAGCGCCCGCCGCGTTACTTCCTCAGCCGGTTGCCTCAGCCCGTTGTGTATCGAGGCCACTACGATGTCGAGCCAGGCCAGCACCTCGTCGGGGAAATCGAGCGTGCCGTCGGTCTTGATCTCAAGCTCGATGCCGTGGAAGATGCGGAAGCCGCCCCCCAGGCTCTTCCGCGCAGCCTCTATCTCTCGCCGTTGCGCCTGTAGCCTCTCAATCGTAAGACCTCTCGCTATCGAAAGGCTCTGGCTGTGGTCGGTGATCGCTATGTACCGGTAGCCCCGTTCCTTCGCGGCGCGCGCCATATTGAGTATGCTCTCCGACCCGTCGCTCCACGTCGAGTGGCAGTGGAGGTCGCCCTTGATGTCCTCGATCTCCACCAGCGTGGGGAGTCTGCCTTTTTCCGCCGCTTCAAGCTCGCCCCGGTTCTCGCGTAGCTCGGGCGGCATCCACGCCAGCCCTAGCGCGCGGTAAATATCCTCTTCACTCTCTACGGGGATAGGTGTGCCGTCCTCCCGGTGCAGCCCGTACTCGTTCAGTTTCAACCCCATCTTGATGGCACGGTCGCGTAGCGCGATGTTGTGCGCCCGCGCGCCGGTGAAATGCTGCAACAGGGAAGGATAGTACCGCGGGTCCATCACATACAAGTCGACCTGTATGCCGTTGTTGAGCCTCACCGTCGCCTTGTTCGCGCCGCGCAGGTCCACCATATCCACCATCGGCAGCGACACGAAGCAGTCGAGCACTTCGCTCGGGTCGGTGGCGGTCGCCAGGAAGTCCATGTCGCCCACCGTGGCCTTCCACCGGCGCACCGACCCCGCCACCTCCAGCCTGTCGAGCGTCTTGCATTTGGCCCTCATCAGCTTGATTATCTGGCGGGCGAGGGGGAGCGCCGTGCCCAATAGGTCCCGCTTCTCCGCGCTTCGTTTCTGTATCGCGGCCAACCCCTCCTTGATCGTCTCGACCGTTTTCGGCCCGAAGCCGGGCACGGTCAGCATCCTGCCGTCTTCCAAAGCTCTTTCCAGGCCGGGGATGTCCTTGATCCCCAGCGTCTGGTAGAGATGCATGGCTTTCTTGGGTCCGACGTGCGGTATCTCGGTCACCGCGATCAGAGAAGGTGGCACCTCGCTCAGCAAACGCTCGTGGAAGCGCAGGTGGCCGGTAGTGAATAGCTCGTGCACCTTGTCGGTGATCGCCTTGCCCACGCCGGGCAGATCTTCCACCCGCCCCTCGCGCCATATGTGCCTCAGGTCTTCGTGCAGATTCGCAAAGGTGTCCGCCGCCGTGCGATAGGCGCGTACTTTGAAGGGCGACTCGCCCTTCAACTCAAGTATCGACGCGATCTCGGAGAAGGTCCGGGCGAAGGTAGCATTGGTGAACTTCCGCGCTTCGGGGTGCATGGGGAGTTGTGGGTCCGTGTTGTTCATATTAGTCTTCCAGCATCCCGTGCTCGCGGGCGTATTGCGCGGCGGCTTCGCGCCCAGGCAGGCCGAGCTTGCGGTATACCTCGGACAAATAGGTGCGTACCATCCCCTCCGACAGGTCGGTACGTTGCGCTATCTGGTCGTTGCTCAATCCATGCGCGAGGAGGGTGAGGATGGCACGCTCGTTCGACGTCAGCAGAGACTCGGTAATAAGAGAGCCGGTATCAGGCAATGGATCGTCATCCAGGTGGCCGCTGTTTAATTGGCCGCTCGCAAGAATGTCGGTCATATATTTGCCGCTGATAGCGTGCCCCTCGCGCTGTAATAGTGGGGTCTCACCCGCCATAACATCCCTAATAGTATCGAGCAGCACTTCGCTCCCCGCATCCTTGAGCACGTAGGCACTTGCCCCGGCGCGCCTTGCCTCGCGCAGGTGCTCCTCGCCCTTGAACATGGTGAGCGTGATTACCAATATGCCCGGATAAGCATCGGCGAGCCTGCGGGTCGCCTGCATGCCGTCCATGCCCGGCATATTAATGTCCATCAGCACGACGTCGGGGTGGAGCGCCTCAACCTTGTCCAGGGCCTCGCTCCCGTCGGCTGCCTCGCCTATCACCTCGACGTCAGGCTCCAACTCGAACATCGAGCGCAGCCCCTTCCTGTAAAGGGCGTGGTCATCGACGATCAACAGCGTGATCTTCCCACCCGGAGACCGCGACCGGCCATAGGGCGAGTTAGTAGCGTGCGAAAACCAGACACCGCTTTTGTCGGAGGACATGGGAGGACCTTTCTGTAATGCGTCATGGGTCATGCGTAAGGACGGTGGACGGTGGACGGTGGACGGTAATAACGCATGACGCATGACGTATGACGCATTACTCAGTTATCACTTCAACTAGCTCATGGGCCACGGTGGCCGGGTCGGTGCTGTGGGACATGAGGGCGTCGAGGGATTGGTCTAGCTTGCCGTTGCTTTCGAGGGTTCGCATCAGGCGCTTCAGGATGAGGTCTCGGGCGCGGTCCAGCACCTCTACGCGCAGACGTGCCCTGCGCTGCTGGTCGTACAGACTGTGGTCTACAAGGTATGCCCGATGGGTCTCGACTGCTCCGGTTAGATCCCCTATGCCTGTGCTCTCGGAGGCCACCGTCTTGACGATAGGGGGCATCCACGCGCCGTCCGGGTGGGGGAGGAGCCTCATGGTCGTCTTGATGTGGTTGGCTAGACGGTCCGCGCCTTCGCGGTCGGCTTTGTTGATCACTATCACGTCGGCCACTTCGAGCACGCCGGCTTTGAGCGCCTGTACGTCGTCGCCCATGCCGGGCACTTCGACCAGCAGGGTGGTGTCGGCAAGCCCCGCGATAGCGATCTCGTCCTGGCCCACCCCCACCGTTTCGATGATGATTATATCACGCCCGAACGCGTCCAATACCCGCACCACGTCCGCCGTGGCTGCCGCCAGCCCCCCAAGCTGCCCACGTGAGGCCATCGAGCGTATGAACACTCCCTCGTCCTGCGTAAAGCCGAGCATACGCACCCGGTCGCCCAGGATAGCCCCCCCGCTTAACGCGGAGGTGGGGTCCACCGCCACCACGCCGACAGTTTTGCCCTGCTTGCGGTACTCCTTGATCATCTCATTGACCAGCGTAGACTTGCCAG
The DNA here is from genome assembly GCA_049580985.1 of Chloroflexia bacterium. GTDB lineage: Bacteria > Chloroflexota > Chloroflexia > QHBQ01 > JADMIH01 > JADMIH01. Next base: position 7,617 of record JBAURA010000621.1, on the reverse strand, counting down.
CGCCCGGTGGCCCCGTCACCCCCAATATATGGCTGCGGCCCGTGCGCGGCATAATCAGCCGCAACGCCTGGCGGTAGCCCTTCTGCCGGTTCTCTACTATGGTCATGAGGCGGGACGTGGCAGCCCTGTCCCCGGCGAGCAGCCGTTCGATGAGGGGGGCAACCGTGCCGGCGGCAGGGATGGGTTCGGAGCCAACCCTTGCTTCCTGGGACTCTGTTTTGTGCGCCATGTCCCTTATTCTTCCTCGCCCGCGGCGCGCGGCTTGACGTTTTCGCGCACGAACCTGACAGTCTCTTCCATAGGCGTGCCAGGCCCGAACACCCCCGCTACGCCCATCTCTTTGATCGCCGGGATGTCGTCGTCGGGGATGATACCGCCGGCGTATACTAGCACGTCGTCTAGCCCGCGCGTGCGCAACGCTTCGATCACGCGCGGGAAGAGCGCCATGTGCGCTCCCGACAGGATAGATAGTCCTATGGCGTCGACGTCCTCTTGCAGGGCTGCCTCGGCGATCATGTCGGGCGTCTGGTGGAGGCCGGTATAGATCACCTCCATGCCGGCGTCGCGCAGGGCGCGGGCGATGATCTTGGCCCCTCGGTCGTGCCCATCCAGGCCGGGCTTGGCGATCAACACGCGGATCTTGCGGGTCGCGCCGCCCGTCTCCCGCGTTTCCTCGATATCGGATGGCGTATGTGCCATCATGTGGCCTCCTGAGATTTGAAGTACATTCCATATTACCCCAAATCACGAGCAATCGTAAAGGCGTCTGGTTATGATACAATAATAGTACTGCCACAGGACCGGAGGAGATATTCGTATGCAGATCAACCTGGGCGAGACCAGTATTATCGAAATATTGCCTAGCCTCAGCGAACAGGAGATACAGAACAGGATATCGGACCAGCGTATGGACGCCTTTGGGATCGGGGTCAGGCTCATGCAGCGTCCGAGACCGAGCGAGATCCAGATCGCCAAGAGCCAGAAGCGGTACGAGCCTTTCTGGTACGGTGTGGCCCATGCGGTGTACCGGTATGACCGGCAGAGCACGCAGCACGTGCCTGTTGCCCCTGAGGTTGCCTCGGTGACCCTCTTCGATCAAGAGGTGCCGGTGAAAGGCGAGCGAATCCGGGCGTTCTCTGTAGACGTGGTGGAGCACTGCGTGGACGACTTCCGGCGCTACTTGATGCTGGATGCAGAGACCGGCGAGGAGCGGGATTACTCTCGCTATATGAATTTCAAGACCGCGCCTGTCGAGGATCTTGAGGCTTTACAAGCGGATGATGCGCTCGTTATCTACCCGGAGATAAAAAGCTCCTTCGTGGCGGGCAAGCTGATCCAAGCGTCGATAAAGAGCGTGCAGGCCGACAAGATGGAGGAAGAGCGGATCGACCTGGAATACCTGGTGCTATATTACCGCCCGGTCTATGCCTACGAGTATCACTGGACCACCAGGGACAAGCGCGTGGTGGTGGAGTTCGACCCCTTGATGAACATTTTCCGCACGGAAGGGGGCCAGTTCAAGCAGCAACTGAGGAAGGTGTTAGCTAATGATACCCTGTTCGACATAGGGGCCGATGCCATAGGCACCGTAGTGCCTGGCGCGAACCTGGCGGTGAAATTGGGCAGGCTGGCGGCGCGGAAAGTGGTTGATTAGCTTGTATGGATAGTCGCGGAATTACAACTCGTAACCTGGCGATTGTAGGAAATGGCGAATAATTACAATCGGCATCTTTCAAAATGGCGAAAGTTATCAAAAACGCCAATTGTCGGCCCAAGAATTGGCGTTTTATGGGCAAAACGCCAATTCTTGCTGGATTAGTCGGAGATGATATCCATAATCTCATTGGCAACAAATTGCTTCCCATATTTGTTATCATCGACAGCACGTAGAATGCCCAGCGAAACTAAACGTTCCACAGCCCTCTGTGCGGTTTTATAATCGCTGACTCCTAACTTCCTCTGTACCAATGGTATTGTAACCTTAGGTGTAACAAAGATATCTTCAGCCAATCTCCATGTTAGCTCAGATATTCCTGATTTCTGAAGTTTCTTATCCCATTCCAGCTTAAGGTTTTGCAATAACCTCAGGCGGTTAGACGCATCCTTTGCTTCCTCCTTGACGCCTTGAATGAAAAACAGCACCCATTCTTCCCAGCGTCCCTGCTCGGTTACCGCCAGTAATAGCTCATAGTATCTACTTCTATGCCTCTCAATAAATGCGCTCAAGTATAACAGTGGTGAAGGTAACAAATGCCAATTCACCAATAACAAAGAGATAAGTAAGCGCCCCACACGTCCATTCCCATCTATAAATGGATGTATAGCTTCGAATTGGTAGTGAATGAGAGCCAGCCGAATGAGTGGAGGGAGGCCGTTTGACCCTTGGATATATGCTTCTAGATCCTGTAAAGCCTGCTGCATTTCCTTAACAGGTGGTGGCACGAACGTAGCGGCGCTAATGCCTCTACCTCCGCTACTTATCCAATTCTGTACAGTGCGGAACTCGCCTGGGTTAGCACGCCCTTGATGAACAGCGTTCATAAGTATCGCGTGTATTTCTCTTAGCAACTCAAGGTTAATCTGTGTAGTCTGTTGCTTCTTCAACCCATGCTCTAAAGCACGAACGTAGTTCGATACTTCATGAGCATCTGGCTCAGATATATTACTCTCTGCTCCGGACAAGCTCAATTGCCGTGCCTCGTAACTATATAACTCATCAATATTCGTTCGAGTACCTTCTATACGCGATGACAACACCGCTTCGCGTCGGATGAAAGGTCCAACCAGCAGATGTGAGTTTGGTATGGCTATGGAATGCCCTACTCCTGCTAACTCACCTAAAGCACGATCAGCATCTGATAGAGCACTTATTAATTCCGTATCTATCTCCAGGGTAGGTGGTAGCGATTTAGGCACAAAAGCTAGACGCCGCTTATCTTCATGCCATATCTCCGCTAGACGCCCACTCCTGTGCGACTTAAAGCGGTCCAAGTTCATGCCTGGTTTCTCCAACAAAGAGGGCGCAAGCACTACGCCTACGCCCTTTCATTCTATCACATGCTCTACGTCTCTAAACCACGTTGCTGAACTCCTGAACTCCGAACACCGACTTGAGCACGTCAGCGATCTCGCCCAGGGTGGCGTAGGCGTGGGCGGCCTCTATGAGGGCGGGCATGATGTTTTCGTCGCGCATGGCCGTCTGGCGCACGCGCTCTAGGGCGGCTGACCAACGCTCCTGGTTGCGCTCAACGCGCAGGCGGGCCAGTTTCTCGCGCTGCTTCTCCTCGCCCTTGGGGTCCATCTCCAGGATTGGGATCTCTATCGGCTCCTCGATTATGTGCTTATTCACGCCTACCATCGTCTTGCGGCCTGCGTCTATCTCGTGCTGGTACTCGTAGGAGGCGCGGGCGATCTCGTTCTGGAAGAAGTTGGCCTTGATAGCGAGGATCACGCCGCCGTACTCCTCGATCTTGTCGAAGTAGTCGTAGCACTGGCGCTCCATGTCGTTGGTTAGCGCCTCCACGAAGTAGGAGCCGCCCAGCGGGTCTACCGTGTTGGTCACGCCCGACTCCTCGGCGATGATCTGCTGGGTCCTGAGGGCGATCCTCACCGCCTTGTCGGAGGGTAGGGCCAGCGCCTCGTCCATCGAGTTGGTGTGCAGCGACTGCGTGCCGCCCAGCACGCCCGCCAGGGCCTGGATCGTGGTCCTCACAATGTTGATCTCAGGCTGCTGGGCGGTTAGAGAGCACCCCGCCGTCTGCGTGTGGAACCTGAGCCAGAGCGACCTGTCCTTCTTGGCCCCGAACCGCTCCTTCAGCTCGCGCGCCCATATCCTGCGGGCCGCCCGGTACTTGGCGATCTCTTCGAAGAAGTCGTTGTGCGCGTTGAAGAAATAGGAGAGACGCGGCGCGAAATCGTCCACATCCAGGCCACGGTCGACGCACCACTGCACGTATGTGAGGCCGTCGGCCAGCGTGAAGGCGAGTTCCTGGGCTGCCGTGGACCCCGCCTCGCGGATGTGGTAGCCTGAGATCGACACCGGGTTCCACTTCGGCATCTCCTGGGCCGCGAACTCTATCGTGTCGACTACGAGCCTCATCGAAGGCTCAGGTGGGAAGATGAAGGTGTTTTGCGCGATATATTCTTTCAGTATGTCGTTCTGGGTGGTGCCGCCCAATGCGGCGCGCGGTATACCTCGGTTCTCGGCGGCGGCGATGTAGAAGGCCCACACGATGGCCGCCGGGCCGTTGATGGTCATGGAGGTAGTTACTTCGTCGATGGGTATGCCCGCGAAGAGGGTCTCCATGTCCGCCAGCGATGACACGCCTACGCCCACCTTGCCAAACTCGCCGTAAGCGAGCGGATCGTCCGCGTCGACGCCGTAGAGCGTGGGGAAGTCGAAGGCGGTGGAAAGGCCGGTCTCGCCGTGGTCGAGCAGGTAGCGGAAGCGGGCATTGGTCTCCTCAGCCGACCCGAAGCCGGCGAACATGCGCATCGTCCAGAAGCGGGAGCGGTACATGGTGGGGTGGACGCCGCGCGTGAACGGGTACTCGCCGGGGAAGCCGAGGTCTTGCATGTAGTCGAACCCCGGCACGTCGGCGGGCGTGTAGATGCGCCCGATCTGGTCGCCCGAAATGGTGGTGAACGCCTCCGGCCCCCCACGCTCCGGCAACCGCTTCATCGAGGAGGCGACGATGTTCTCCTCCCAACGTCTACGCTCGGCGGCTACTTTCTGCTGCTGCTCGGTAAGCGGCGCGTTGTGCAGCCTGCGCCCCACGCCGTTGCGGTACTGGGCGCGCCCGTTGGTGTTGGTGGGCTTGGAGATTGTGTCTACCATTGCGGATCACTCCTTTGTGATGGTTGGAGGTTGTTATGAATATCTTCTTGATACATTACAATGCCTATAAAGCCATTATACACACTATTGTAGCCGGGCAGGTAGCCCCACTTGGCATGTTTCTGATGTAGAATGGCTTTAGGAATCCGTGATAAAGCATACCTTACTTGGAGGTAGCAACAATAATGCCCGTACCGCAATATGACAAACTTCTAAACCCGGTATTGAAAGCACTCAATAGACTGGGTGGTTCTGCATCTATTTCGGAATTGGATGAGGAAGTAACTAAGCATCTAGGGTTAACGTCTGACGAGGTTGCGGAGCCACATGACGAGCGCCAAACAAAACTTCAATACCGGCTTGCATGGGCACGTACGTATCTAAAGATATTTGGTCTGCTTGACAATTCTGGTCGTGGGGTATGGGTACTAACGGCGAAGGGTAGGGAAGTGCCCCAAGTCTCACCTATAGAAGTCGTGCGTTTCGTTCGTGACCGGAGGAACAATAAGAAGGTAAGCTCACAAGAAAGTGAGTCTACCGAGGTTTCAACAACGACTGAAGTCGTAGAAGAGGTATTGGAGCAAACATGGAAAGAGCGGTTGTTGGCTGTGTTGCTCAACCTAAAACCTGATGCTTTTGAACGGCTTTGCCAGCGCTTGCTGCGTGAGTCTGGTTTCGTACAAGTGCGCGTAACTGGGAAAACGGGTGATGGGGGCATTGATGGGGTCGGACTGGTAAGAATTGGTGGGCTGTTAAGTTTTCCTGTGCTCTTTCAGTGCAAGAGGTATCAGGGTAGCATAGGGCCAAGTGTAATTCGGGACTTTCGTGGAGCTATGATCGGTCGAGCGGATCGCGGTCTGGTAATCACTACAGGTACCTTTAGCCGAGAGGCTAAGTTGGAAGCAACAAGGGATGGAGCACCGCCGGTAGATCTTGTAGATGGAGATCAACTAATGGAGAAGCTCAAGGAGCTAAGCTTGGGCGTTTCCGTTAAGATGATCGAAGAAGTTACCATTCTGCCTGATTGGTTTAGAGGAATATAGCGTGCTACTTCTTCGATTTGTTCTTCTTGACCAACTCGGTGAGTGTTTCGATAGCTTTCTTCCGCTTCCCCTCATCCTCTGCCATCACATCAATAGCCAGGTCGTAGCTCCCCGCATGGGTCTCTTTCACCGGCAGCTCGAGCATCTCAATAAGCGCATCGGCGGCGTTACTCCGCACCAGATCTTCCTCGTCCTCTAACGCCCCCAGCAGAGCCTTGATGGCCTCGGGCTTGTTCACGTGGCGCAGGGCGCGGGCCGCGTCTATGCGCGTGCCCCAGTGTGCGCCTTCCTGCAACTCTGTGATTATCACCTTCACAGCCGGGGGCCATTCCGCGATCTGCCAGAGGGCGAGCGCGGTCTCTACTGCCTCTCTGCCGTATGAGTCTCCTAGCTTCTCCTTCAACTTGGGGATGGATGCTTCCGAACGTAAGACGCGCAACCCTACGGCGGGCCGGTAATCGCCTGAGTCTAACGCTTCCCTCAGCAGCCTTTCCGCTTCTTCTCGCTCCTCTCCCTCCAGGGCTGCCAGCGATTGGGTGTCCAGCCCGTCGTGCCAGGCCATGTAGGGGTCGCCGAAGAACGATTCGTAGAAACTGTGCCACGCGCTTGAAGGCATATTCGCTCCCTTGGACCTTTGCGACAAATTCATAGGCGACAGCGCATCAAGCGACAGGTAGCTCAGCCTGTCGCCTTGTGGTACTTTGTCGTTGTCCGACTATAGTGGAGGACGCTGCTCGCCACCAGCCCTCACAGAGCCGTGGATCTTCTCGTTTACAGGCGTCTACCTCTTAATCAGTATTAGAATGCCTGCCGCCAGCGCCAAAATGCCCATCACGATCCCCTGCTGGGGAAAGCTGATGCTGAAAAGAGCAAGCAGCCCGGTGAGTATCAACCACACAGCCAGCAGAAGCATCCCTAAGTCCTTGGTGATCTTATTTAACACTGCTTTTACCCTCTCGCCCTCGGTGGCTAACGCCCTGATTGTTCGCCAACAGGCCCTTTAGCAACCGCCAGGCAACATCCGTACTGCCGCTTCCCAAGGCGTACCTGTATACTCGCTTCTTTAGACCCTCTATCCAGCCACGCGCTATAATAATGGCATGGAAACGCATAATGCGCAAGAGGCACTTCCAGATCCTCTGTATGGCCCCACGCTGGACCGAGCCAGAGACGATTTCCATAGCTTCGTAGCCAACATCAGCTTCGACAATCCCCTAACCATCCTCTGCGACGGCGACGTGGACGGCCTCGGGGCGGGCGTCACCCTCTGGCACTACCTCACCCGGCGAGGCGTGCCTGCGGGCAGCATAACAGTGCTCCATCCTGAGAAAGGCGAAAACGCCTTCACGCCTACCACGCGAGGATACGTGGCGCGCAGTCATGCCAGGGCGCTCTTCGTGCTCGACCTCGGCGTGGCGGGCAAGCAGATCATCCATAGCATCCCGACCCTGTTTATAGACCACCACCGCCCCACCGGCGAGCCGCCTGATGCGACTGTGCTCACCGGCTACGGTTGGGACCCCGTGCCCACATCCAGCCTGCTCACCTATCTTTTGTGCAACGCGAGCGGGGCGATGGCGGACAAAGCATGGGTGGCGGGCATAGGCAACCTGGGCGACCTCGGCCCCGATCACCCACACCTGACCCAGGCGGCGAAAGCCCAGAAGCTCAAGTGGATGCGCGAGGCCACCACCCTTTTGAATGCCGCCAAACGGAGCAGCCGGTATCCTATCGAGG
>JBAURA010000620.1:0-9254 GCA_049580985.1 Chloroflexia bacterium | reverse complement strand
CTATCCAACATTGTCGTGCTAATAATTCAGGATGTAATTGGAGAGACAGTCCGCGAAGGCGGACTTCGTTTGTGTAGCCCGACAATTTATTGTCCGGGCGGTGTCTGCTTGCGCGAGAAGCAGCCGGGCTTCAAATAAGGCGGGACAGAGGACGGCCTTATACTTTTGCGTCTGGATAAGGGAAATCGGGGGGCCTTTTGAGCGCGGTGTCCACGTATGTGCGCATGGCGGCATCGCAGACCGCGAAGCCCCAGTTGATCAGGCGCTGCTGCGTGAGCTTGTCCAGGGGGGCCAGGCGGGTCATGACGTTCGCGAGCAGAAGGGTCCTATCGGGTGGGCAGGGCAAGGGGTCGGGGAGATCATAGCCGGTGATCTCGGTGCCGATGCCCCAGTAAGCGCCTGAGCGGTAGTTTTCGTCGTTGGGGGGCGCAGTGTAAGAGGCGATCAATTGCCGCTTGCGAAGGCCCCGCACCTGGTTGTCGGCCATCTCTCTTATGCGCAAGAACTGCATAAACCAGTTGCCGCCCGGCTTTGCGACGGGCTGCATCTTAGCGCCACCATCGCTCACCAGGACAGTCTTGAAGTACTTCCAGGCTGTTTCCAGGCCGAGGTTATCGTAAACGCCGCCGTCGGTTAGCATTACGTTGGTGGTGAAAGGGGGGCGGTTCAGATCGCTAAGCCTGGTGCGCCGAAGTTGAGAGCGATTGAACTTGAAGGCCGCCGGGGAAAGAAAGGGGGGAAAGGCTGACGAGGCACCCACGGCCTCAGCAACGCCGATCTGAGGCTTATCGATCCAGCCGACCCGGTAATCCCCGGCGTAGTTGCGAGAGAACTGCCACAGCACGCCAGATTGGAGATTGGAAGCTGTTATGATGAATTCGGGGCCGCTATCGAGGGCGGGCAGGTCCTGGAGGTTGTGGGTGCCGAACAATGAGCGATAGCGACCCACGACGTATCTGTTGGACCAGGTAGGCATGATAAGGCCCCTTAGCCCGGCCCAAATGTCGATCAGTTTGGTCGCCAGCTCGCATATGGGCGCTACGACCAGCTCTGTGAAGTTCTGAGCCACGTCGGGCGTGCCGCCTGAGAAGCGCAGGTTGCGCCAGGCGAGAGCCAGGATGGCGGCGGTGATGGAGCCGCCCGAGACGCTTGAGACGCGAGTCAGCTTGCGGAGATAGCCGGCGTCGTTGAGCCGCCAGAGGGTGCCGAGGTGGAAGAGCATCGCCCTGTAGCCGCCGCCCGAAAGACAAAGGGCTATGCCGGGGTCAAGCCTCGCGCTGACGGCAACAGCTACCTCCTCTGATGGGGATGTGGGTATGTGGGTGACGGGAGCAAGGGCCAGATCCTCGGCCTCGGCTGGCGTTGGCTGGGAGGGGGTGGCAGTATCGGTATTGGGGGTTGTATCGTCAAGTGCCATATTCGGCCTCTGTTTGGCGGGAGCGGACGCGTAGATGAAATCTGGACAAAGAGGCTATAGAGTATCCTTTGTGTCCTAATTATTGGTTGAGGAAATTTATGACCGTTATCTTGTTGCCGAGGACATTAATATTACGGACAAAGTACTGTTTAACAACAGAACTGCCACCGAGCAGCGGCAAAACACTGCTTGTGGGTGTGGGAAGACCACGCAAGCCCTGGAATATGCGTTCTCCTAGTTCCTTGTCAACAGTAAAATTCAACCACACCTGAGCAGAGTCACCAACGCCGATTCGCTGTACATATGTGCCGACACTTTGATACCGAACATCTTCAGGAACAGTGCTATGAGTTACTCCCTGGGGTATTGCTGTCTCACTTGGCTGTGTTATGGGTAAATAGAAGGATGCACTGTCGAAAGTTATCAGATCGGTATAGACCGTTTGCACTCCAATTGATACATCCGTCGCGGTGCTAGGGCCATTATTGTAAACTGAAAAGACTATACTCCAGTCGGTGCGCTCATCGTTTATGAACCATGCAGGCTTCGTTATTGTAATTTGAGCTTGATCCTGACTTACTGTCCATTGTGCGACGAATATAGTCAAGACTATAGTCACAATGAGTGTCACAAAAGCGATTGCTGTTTGGAGCACCTGAAGGCGGAGCAATAGGTTGTCCATCTTAGATGGTACTTGCATATTAGCTTTGTACCCTTCGTTTATCTAAATGTGAAGCTCGTACTCGTTCTTGCTACTACCGGATTGTCTACCAGAAAATCACGCTCATCACTACTTCGAGGTCAGCCGTTGCTCGATCTATATGCACTGTCTGCCCTGCTGTCCCATCAGCCTTCGTTTAGCACTGTTTCACAATAGACTCGTTAGGCGAGCCGAGCGATCAGCCGCAGTATATTAAAGAGTGATGAGGCTTGTCAATAGTTCAGATTAAGAATGGAGGAAACAGGGTGTTATGGGGCACATAGGTGGGTGCCCTCTTGGAGAGAACTCCAGGTATGCGAACAGGGCACCCACCTATGTGCCCCTACGACGTTCCCACCGTAAGTCTGAACGCTGTAGACTTGACATAGTCCTCAGCATAATCTACAATCACCGCACCTTTGTGTGAGGGAATATCGCTTTGCCTACCAACCAGCCTAAGAATAAAGAGCATACGCGCCTGAGCCTGACCATCAAGGAGATGCCCCCGGATGGCAGGCCGCGCGAGAAGCTAAAGGCGCTGGGAAGCGGGGCGCTTGCCGATGCGGAGCTACTGGCTATTATTTTGCGGGTGGGCACGCAAGGTGAGAGTGTGATCGACCTCGCCAACCGGCTGCTGGTCACTTATGGCGGGCTGGTGGGGCTATCGAGGGTGTCGTTCGCCGAGTTGTGCGAGGTGCATGGGCTTGGGGAGGCGAAGGCGTGCCAGTTGAAGGCGGCGTTGGAGATGGGGCGGCGATTGCTGCTGGCACAGCCGGAGGAGCGATTGCAGGTGCGCTCGCCCGCCGACCTGGCTCCCCTACTTATGCTTGAGATGGCGCCGCTGGACCAGGAGACGTTGCGCGTGATCCTGCTGAACACGAAGAACCAGGTCACGAAAATGCTCGATGTGTATCGAGGATCACTCAACTCATCGCTGGTGCGAACGGCGGAGGTATTCAAGGAGGCGGTGAGGGTGAACGCGGCGGCTATCATCGTGGCGCATAACCACCCCAGCGGCGACCCGACGCCGTCGCCGGAGGATGCCAGGGTGACGGAGCAGATCGTGGCGGCGGGCAAGCTGTTGGAGATCGAGGTGCTGGACCACCTGGTGATAGGCGAGCGCACCTTTGTCAGCTTGAGGGAGAGGCGGCTGGGATTCAGGTAATTGGGGCCAGGGCTTATTTGTTGTCCGAGTTCAGGTACTCGTCGGCGGCCTGGCGCGCAAGCTCTTCGGTCATGTAGCCGAAGCGCCGCACCCCTTCGTATATGGCCGCATCGGCCACCAGTTGCTTGGAGAGGCCCATGACTCTGCGCGAAGAGACGAAATAGCGGCCTACTTCGGGCACCAGACGCTGGGCGGGCATAAGGAAATGTTTGGCTACGTGTAAGGTGTCTGCTCGCGTCCCTTCAGGGTCTATTTCAGCGAATAGCTCGGCGAACTTGCGGTAGCCTCCCCCGTGATAGGCTTCGTCTTTGGAGATCAGGTGCATGATCTCGGAGACGGTAGGGGCATCCTCGCGCAGGGCGCTCTGCTCCAACGCCTCATAGGCAACGTGGGTGAAAAGCTCCTGCAACGCGGCGTAGATGACCATTTTGCGGGGACCTTTGAAGGGCAACTCCCAGGTCCTGAGCAAGTTCTCGTAGTATTGCTCTTCCAGGCCGACGGGCTTCATATCGGCGGTGAAGATGAGCACCATGCCGAGGGCATCGCTATGCTGCCCTTCCTCCAGACCCCACTGGTTGTAAGATCGGCTAATGCCGTGATAATTGCGGAAGAGAGAGGTGGCCCTGCCCATATAATCGGCCAGCTTGTCCTCTACGATTTTGAAGCCGAATATGACGCGTGCCATGTCGCCGGAGATACGCTCTTTTGCCAGGCGCTCCAGATTTATGCGAGGGTACTTGAGGTTAGGGGCCTGTACGAAGGAGTCGGGGTGGGCCTTCAGCCTGGAAGGGCTTGGCTTCAGAATTTCGAGCCTGTCCGCGCCGATGAACCAGGGGGATATTCGCTTCAGAGTGCTCATAAAGTATGTGTAAGTCTTCATGCCGATATACTCTTCCTGGGGAGTAATCTCGACGGGAAGCGCGTCATCATTGTAGGGTTCGGGCGGCTCTGAGCCATTGTTCTGACCGGCGGTGGCGAGCGCCTGGGCTTCGAGGAGGGCCTCCTCTTGCCGGGCAAAATCGTAGCCGGAGGTGTTCCTCAACTCGGACATGGTGAGGCCTGATTTAGGTTTGTTGGGGGTAGTCATATGCTGATCATTAGCTCCACAAATAAAAACGAGAGAAAAATTATTAACTTGGCTTTATTATACAGGTAATACGCAATACCTGCGGCATATGATACACAATACGTGGCTGCCGCCCTGAAATCTTATGGCTTCTTAGTATGCTCACCTGCTATTTTTTAAGCATATTCCTTGCCATCGGCGCAGGAGAGGGCGCTTTTCTTTGTATGCGGGTACGTCGTTGGTGGTTCGAGCCCGCGCACCCATAGATTCAGGGTCTAACAGGTTGTAGAGGCCCTTTTTGCCAGACGCTCCTACCCAATCGAGGCACGTAATACTGACGCCATACCTGACGCCACTCGCGCCCGTCAGGGGTCATGTACGGTTCGTCGGCGGCTTCGCTGAGGAGGACGGGGTCGGCCTGGGAGCCGGGTGGCGGCAGGTTGCGCCCGTTGGCTGCCAGGGGAGGCAGCCATCTGCCGTCGGTGGTGATCGTGCCTGTGAGCGGTGTGGAGGTGGGTATTGGGGTGGCTGTGGAGGTAGACGTGCGAGTTGGAGAGGCGGTAGGTGTAGCTGTAGTGAAGGCGGCCAACATCGTCTGGGCGACAGCGGCTTCGGGCGAGATGGGAGTGGGCGTGGACGTAGGTATGACGGTGGCGGTGGGCGTGGCCGTGGGAGTGGCGGTGGGGGTGCCGGTGGGTGTGAACGTAGGGTAGGGGCTGGGGGTAGCTCCCACCGCGCCTGAGCGGAACCACCTGTCCACGGCGTTGGCGATCCCCCAGGCCAGGCTGTCGCTCCCTTGCGTCAGCGCCTGGCGGTCGAGGGGGTTGCTCACGAAGCCCATCTCTATGAGGGCCGCGGGCACGCCGGGGTTTATGGCGTGGTTGTAGGTGCTCGCGTTGAAGGCGTAGTAGTCGGCCATGGATACGCTGGTGAATGGGTCGGCGGGCAGCCCTGAAGCTTTGCCGTACTCCTCGTAGAATATGTCCACGAACTGCTCGGAGGCGGGGACGGACACCCAGGGCGCGACGGCTTTGAAGCCGCGCCACGACGCTCGCGCGTTGCCGTCGGCGTGGATCGCCAGGAAGAGGTCGGTTGTGTAGCCGGCGGGCACGATGGCGTCCAGTATGTCTACCATGAACCCGCGCCGGGCAAGGTATTCCGCCGTGCGCTGCGACACGGCCAGGTTGACGTCTACCTCGCTCACCCCCGCCGCGAAAGCGCCCGTGCGGTCGGTGAGATGCGCCAATTCGGAGGGGAAGCTGTCGCTGTGCAAGTGCCCCACCTGCAACGTCACCCACCGAGGCCCCGTATGCCGGTTGGGCACGCTGACGGGGCCACCCACTCTATCGGCCCGCACCTGGGGAGGTGGGAGGGGAGTGGCCGATGGTTGTGCAGGTGGGAGAGGTGTGCCGGTGGGCACAGGTACGGGCGTAGGAGGCACAATCAGGGGTGTGGCGGTTGCCTGGAGCGTCGAGACGCCTGTGGGCGCGGGTGCAGTGGGAGGGGGGACCGGCGTAGGCAGGGGAAGCGTTGCGGAAGGAGGAACCCGCTCGATGCGTGGCATTGCAGACGCCGTTGGCGTGGCGGCTAGTCGCGCCTGATCTGTCCGGGCAGGCGACAAGATGAGACTACCGACCCAGACGAGCAGGGCGAGGGTAGGTAACAGAAGCGCAAAAGTTAGAGCAGACACACGACGCATAGAAATGCAGAGATAAATAGCGGCAGATGGCTCCGGGATTGGGGATCAACGTGGCTGTATACTGCAATCTACGTGCCGCGTAACGGAAGTAGGTTACCAGCTATATCTGTAGCGCTCTTCCTGCCAGGGGTCGCCGCGCATGTGGTAGCCTGCGTCCTCCCAGAAGCCCGGCTCGTCCTGAGCCAGGAACTCCATACCGCGCACCCACTTGGCGCTCTTCCAGAAGTAGAGGTGGGGAACGACCAGGCGCATGGGCCAGCCGTGCTCGTCGCTGATGTCCTCGCCGTTGTTGCGGTACGCGAAGAGTACGTTGGGGGCTAGCAGGTCTTCCAGCGGCACGTTGGTGGTGAAGCCTTGCTCGGCGTGCACCAGCACGAACTTTGCCTCAGGCTTCGGCTTGACGCAGTCGTATATCTCGCGGAAGGGGATGCCCTCGAAGACGTTTTCGAACTTGCTCCAACGGGTAACGCAGTGGATGTCCACCGATTCGGTCTTGGCGTGGGGTAGGGCCAGGAACTCCTCATAGGTCCAGGTCATCGGGTTTTCAATGAGGCCGAATACGCGGAAGTTCCACTTCTGAAGGGGGGTGTGAGGCACGCCGCCGTAGTGCAGCACGGGCCACTTCTCGGTGAGCGACTGGCCCGGCGGGAGACGCTGCGCCAGGTCCTCTTTGTTATACTTGCGCTCCGGCCTCATGCGATTGAGTATGTTATCCAGCATGATTTGGTCCTTTCGGGGGGATAGAAGTGAGAAGTGAGAAGTCAGAAATTAGAAGTGAGAAGTCAGAAATTAGATCTAGACGTTGGATGTATGATGTTAGATTTGTTCGTATTTTGGGGATATTATACGCTACAGGCATTGGTGCTCACTTCTTACTTCTCATTTTTGCATATCAGGCCCAGGGCCGTGCCGAAGGCTATGTGGCGGAGGACCTGGCCGGCGAAGGTCTTGGGATGCAGGAGGGGTGGGAGTTGCCCGGCCTTAATGCCTGCGTGCATCCTGTCCACGATTAGTCCAGCCGGGTAAAGGGCGACGTTTTCGAGTAGCAGGAAAAGGACGCCGCGCAGCCAGCCGGGACCTGGTAACCTCTGCCGGGCGTAGCGGGCGTAGGCGAGGGCCATTAGCACCGAGAAGCCATAGTGCCCGGCCAGGCCTTGCAACTGCCAGAAGGGGGAGCGGGTGGTGAACATCTGCCCAACAAGCTTTAGATCGTTGAACTGCCAGGAACTGAGCTTGTTGTCGAGCCACATCGCGCCGAGGTAGGCGGTGCCCGCCGCCAAGCCAGCAGCTATTGCGGTCGCCCAGGGGGCACCCGGATTGCGGATTTCGGATTTATCTGTGCTAGATTTATTTGCGTTCATAGGATCAAGCCTCCTATCCATCCTACGGATAGAGCTAGCGCGCCGGTTTCCAGGAGGAACGAGCCTAGCTTGAGGTTCGGGGTGGGCTTCAGGTAGATGAGAACGCCCGCCAGCATCAGCAGCACGCCCAGTACAGCGCCAGGGAGGTACCACTCGGCACGATAGTTTAGGAAGGGCCAGAGAGCAAGCGTCAGGAGCAACCCGGCGAGGCCCGCTGCCACGGCAAGGGCTATCGAGCGGGACATGCCGAGTCTGTGGGCGAGGCCGCGCACCCCCGCCTGGGTATCGGACGCCAGGTCGGGGATCGTATCGGCCAGGTGTATTACCAGCACCATGACGGCCCCCACGGGCAGCACCCACAGCAGGCGGGAGGGGATGTCGCCGCCGGGGTGAGCGCCAACCCAGGCCCACAGGGGGAGGGTGGGGAAGGCCAGCGAGAAGGGGAGCCAGGAAAAAGCCGTGTACTTGAGGCCGACGTCGTAGAGCAGACCGCCACCCAACCCTATGGCAGTAAGCACGAGCAGGGGGAGGCTGTAGAAAGCCGCCAGCAGGAGCGAAAGCAGACCGAACGCCGTGCCGATAAGCCACGCGATGGGCGGTGATATATGCCCCGAAGCTACGGGCTTGTCTGGCCGCCCCTGGTCTACGTGGCGGTCATAATAATCGTTGAACGCCGAGATAGAAAACTGGCGGCAGGTCTCGATGAGTAGGAGATAAAGGAGGGTATCGACAGGCGGCACGCCGCGCGCCGCCAGCAGGATGAACGCCCCTACCGCGAGCACCGTCATAAGCGAGGGGAGAGGGTGAAGCAGCCGCC
Source organism: Chloroflexia bacterium (assembly GCA_049580985.1). Classification (GTDB taxonomy): domain Bacteria; phylum Chloroflexota; class Chloroflexia; order QHBQ01; family JADMIH01; genus JADMIH01. Next base: position 1,029 of record JBAURA010000620.1, on the reverse strand, counting down.
AGTATGATAGGGGCAGGCTTGCCGGCCTGGTCGCGCTTTTACCGTTCATCTGAGGGTGTAAGGTCGGCAACTGCCGCAGCCAGTGTCTTGAGGGATATGTAGTCCTTATCGTCGATGCCTAACTCGGCGGCGGCTTCAGCCAGAATAGCGAGCGGATCATCGGGGGGCCGTGTGAGTACCGGGGGCGGGGCCAGGGTGGGAGAGATTGTGATGCGGGGGCGATGCGGCGTGTCGCTCGTATAGGGTGGTGCGGGGGCGGGCGATAGCGCAGGCACGGTTATTTCGGGCTGCTTACCGTCGAGGGACGACAGGAATTGCAGGTAGCCGTGGGCAGCCCCCTCCAGGGTGTGGTGCTCGGCTACGTAACGGCGGGCGGCGCGCGACATCGCCTCGCGCACGTCGGGATGGCGGGCTAGCAGGAGCAGGTATGCGAGCAACAGCTCCTCTTCTATGTCGCCAACGTCTACCTTGCCTGCCGCGTCGTCCGGCAGCTCCTCGAACGAGCCGGTGCGCGACACCAGCACGGGCACGCCCGCGCCCATAATGCGCAACAGGGAAGCGGAGGTCTCGCCGGCGGTGGGCCACCGGAGGTTGAGACAGACGTCTGAGGCCGCCAGGTAGTATGGCAGGTCAGCGGAGGAGACGTAGCCGGTGGTTTTCACGCGATGCGATAGCTCAAGCATCTCCACCTGGCGGGCAGGGTCATAGTGGGGGGAGCGGCTCCCCACCAGCAAGTATAGAGCGTTGGGCACCTCCATCAGCAGGGCCTTGAAGGCGCGCAGGGTGGCCGATACGCGCTTGTACGGGTTGAGGTGGCCCACCGAGGTGACCAGGAACAGACCAGGGTCGATGCCTAAATAGGCGCGAGCTTCCTGCTTATCGATGAGCGGAGGTAGAGGCACGCCCATAGGCACGACTCGCACGGGCACATCGGGACGGACAGCACGCACCAACCCTTCCATGTAGCGGCTGTGGACTATTACGCCCCGGGCGGCCCCGATGACCTCGTCGCTCAGGGGGTATTTGAAG
>JBAURA010000619.1:0-4010 GCA_049580985.1 Chloroflexia bacterium | reverse complement strand
CCGCGACAAGGTAGCAGAGCTGCTAGGCCCAGACGCCCAGCAGGCGCTCGACCAGTTGCGCGAGCTTGCGCGCGAGCTAGAGGAAGCCGGCTACCTGGAATGGAAGGGCGCGGAGATGCAGCTAACCCCACGCGCCACCCGCAAGCTCGGCCAGAAAGCTTTGCAGGACATCTTCTCCTACCTCAAGCGCGACGCCTTCGGCAAGCACGCCGTAAGCATCCGGGGGCGTGGCGGCGAGCGCACCTACGACTCCAAGCCATACGAGTTCGGCGATGTCTTCCACCTCGACCTGCGCGCCACGCTGGGCAACGCCCTTGCCCGCGCGGGCGTAGGCACGCCCGTCAAGCTGGAGCCTCCCGACTTCGAGGTACATTCGACCGAGTACATGACCCAAAGCTCCACTGTGCTCCTGATAGACATGAGTCGGTCGATGCTCTTGCGCGGCTGCTTCCTGGCCGCCAAGAAGGTCGCGCTGGCTCTCAATCACCTGATCCGCTCCCAGTTCCCTAAGGACGACCTGTACATAGTCGGCTTCTCCGGCCTCGCCCGCGAATTGAAGCCCGAGATGCTCCCCCAACTGGATTGGAGCGAATACCAGTATGGCACCAACCTCCAGCACGCCCTCATGCTGGCCCGCCAGTTGCTCGGCAGGCGCAACAGCCCCAATAAGCAGGTGATCGTGATCACCGACGGCGAGCCGACCGCCCACCTGGAAGACGGCGAAGTCTTCTTCAACTACCCGCCCACCTTCCGCACTATCCAGGAGACCCTGCGCGAAGTGGTGCGCTGCACCCGCGACCGCATCGTGATCAACACTTTCATGCTTGAGCGCAGCTACTACATGGCCGATTTCGTAGATCAGATGACCAAGATCAACAAAGGCCGTGCCTTCTACGCCACCCCCGAAGCCCTGGGCGAGTACATCCTGGTCGATTACGTTGCGAGCAAGAAGAAGCGGCTGAAGTAATCTCTAAAGTAATCTAGCAGACTGAGGATAATTCCTATCTTCAGCCTATTGCTACTTCGACTCAGTCGCTCTAAAATATATTCGTCTAGTACAAGGTAGGAGACCCTCCATGGCATCCGTAACTTCTAAGCCAGTTGACATAGGGACATTGATAACTAGCTCACCTGATATTTGGCATGGTCGAACAATCATCCAGGGTACGCGCGTACCTGTGATGCTCATCGTCGATTTGTATCAAGGTGGTATGACACCGGAGCAGATAGCCAGCGACAAATATCTATCGTTAGCGCAGGTGTATGCGGCCCTGACTTATTATCATGCGAATCCCAAGGTGATAGAACGTGAGAGGGCAGAGGAAGATACCGAGAATGCCCTTTTGGAGCAAGAATGGAGGCAAAAGCAGGCTGAAAGTAAGACATGAAGATAAGGTTCTATTTGGATGAGGACACTATGAGTGATGCTCTGGCCCAGGCATTACGTGCAAGTGCAATAGATGTACTGACTACTCGAGAAGCGCAGATGCTAGGACGTTTGGACGAAGAGCAATTGCGCTATGCAGGCGAGCAAGGCTATACAATTTATACTTTCAACACGAAGGACTACACTGTGCTTCATAAGCAGTTTCTAGAGGCTGAAGTCTCTCATGCAGGCATCGTTGTGTGCCCGGATCGACGGCTGTCGATAGGAGAGCAGATGCGTCGCTTGTCTGCATTGGCGAGCCATGTAAGTGCTGAAGAAATGCACGATAGGCTTGAATACCTGGGAGCCTGGGGCTAGCATGAACCGTGGCGACGAATTCATCAGTCTCTACAACCGGCTAGACTCCCACCTGCGCTCTCTCGCCGAGCTAGACAGAACCACCAGCTTCATGGCCGTTGTGGATACCCTGGCAAGAGGTGGCAACGCCGTCGTCCGCAGCTACAAGGACGCCCTCAGAGAGTTTGGCGAATTGAGGAATGCTATCGTGCATGACCGCGTCTTCCCAAGTCGCGTCATAGCCGAGCCGTTGCCCGAAGTGCTTGCACAGCTACAGAGAGTCGTGGAAGATATAATCCGCCCTGAGCGCTTGATCCCCAGGTTTCAGCGTAACATTAAGCTTTTCGGTCGAAACGATCCGCTGGCCGAGGCCATCCAGTATATGCACGGCAACAACTTCTCTCAAGTCGTGGTGTTCGGCGCGGCTGGTGATGCTTTCGAGTTGCTCACCGCCGAGGGCATAAGCCGCTGGCTGGGCAGCAAAATCCAGGATGATATAATCAGCGTGCGAGAGGCGCGAATTGGCGATGCGCTCGAACACGAGCCGGACGATACGTATGCTGTTATGTCGCGCGACAAGACGCTCCACGACGCCCAGGACCTGTTCGCCGGCGCTCTTGCCAACAAGAAGCCGCGAATCTTCGCCATCGTCATCACCCAAAACGGCAAACGGACGGAAACACCGCTTGGGATCGTAACTCCCTGGGACTTGATGGTCTAATGTGTATCCCACCCTCCCCCGACCCCACCCGCATCACCAGAGAGATCACCGAAGCCCACCTCGCCGCCATCTGGAACGAGCAATCGCCCCTGCGCGGCCCTATGTGGGACTGCACCGGCCAACCCGTCGCCGTCGTCTATCGTGGCCGGTGGACTGCGGGTAGCGGCCCCGACTTCTCAGGCGCAATGCTCACCATCGGCGAAAACGGCTCGAAACTCTTGTGTGGCGACGTCGAGATCCACCTCCGTTGCGCCGACTGGTATGCTCACGGCCACGACTCCGACCCGCGCTACAACGGCGTTGCCTTGCACGTCGTTCTCTGGCCTCTGGGCGTGAAGCCAGTCACCCGCGCTGACGGGGTCGCCATCCCCACCCTCGTCCTCGCTGACTATATCACTCTCCCCACGCCTGATCTACTGGCGCGTGTAAACCCTCTTGTTCCCAACCTGGGCACGCTCTCCGAAGAGCCTTGCTGGCAGCGCACCGGGCACTGGCCTATTGAGTACCTGCTCGCCCACGTCGAGGCCGCGGGCGATGCGCGCCTGGAAGAGAAAGCGGCCCGCATGGAAGCCGGCCTCGATGTGAACTACCCGCCTGACGAGGTCTTCTACAGGGGCTTGCTGGACGCCCTCGGCTATGCATCCAACCGCGTGCCGATGCGCGACATAGCAGCCGCCCTGCCTCTCAATGCCCTCTTATCTATACCGCTAACAGCCGACGGGAAGGAACGCGCCCTCTTCTTTGAAGCCGTCCTCCTGGGCGCGGGCGGCCTCCTCCCCTCTCAGCGCCCCGACCTCACTGCCCGCGATTGGGCCACCACCGAGTACATCGAAGAGGTGGAGCGTTTCTGGCTGGCGTCGGCCCCCACACTTTCCCTGCCGCACAAAGGCGCGGTAGAGGGCTGGCAGTGGGACAGGACGCGCCCCGCCAACTCTCCCCTCCGCAGGCTGGCGGCAGCCGCGCGTCTCATCGCCCGCTACGCCTGGCCTCCCAACGGCCTCGGCCTCCTGGCTCCCTTCCTTGAGCGGGCCGACACCCTGTCACCTGCCGAGCTTGCGAAGGAGTGGACGGCCATGCTCTCTGTCCCAGGCGACGGCTACTGGGCGGCCCACAGCGATTTCGGTCGTCCCCTCGCGGGCATGGACAAAGATGAGATCGCGCTGGTCGGCTCCTCCCGCGCCTCCGATATGGTGGTCAACATCCTCATCCCGCTACTCCTCGCCTACGCCGACACCCACGGCAAGCCCCACATCCGTGACTCCGCCTGCACGGTCTATGCTCTCTACCCCAAGCTCTCCGAAAACAAGATCACCAGGGCCATGCTCGACGAAGTATTCGGTCCGCGCAAACATTCGGCCATCAAGACCGCTCGCCACCAGCAGGGCCTGATCCACCTCTATCGCCTCTACTGCGAAGCCCGCCGCTGCTATGAATGCCCAGTGTCAGGAGCCAGGGGTTAGGGGTTGGGGATTAGGGATTAGAGATCGCAAACCTAACCTCACATGGAAGTTCCTTAAGTGTGAGGTTAGGTTAATAACCTCAGAATCTGATCTGCCGACTTAAGGC
>JBAURA010000618.1:0-2851 GCA_049580985.1 Chloroflexia bacterium | reverse complement strand
CCCAACCACAGAGAGCGCCCGCAAGAAGGCCCGACAGCCCTACGTCGCGCATGGGTAGGCGACTGACAAATCATCTTGTAGGGGCGAGGCATGCCTCGCCCCGCCATGTAAGCGACCCTAAACCAGTTCAGGGGTACGGTATTGAGGGTTGTCGGTTGTCAGTTGCCAGTTATCAGTTGTCGGTTCAACCTAACTACTGACAACCGACAACTGACAACTGACAACCGCCCTAGAGAGCGTTAGAGTCAGTTTAGAGATAGAATGCGAGGTGTTAGAGCTATGAATACGAGTATGCCATCCAATCGAAGTTGGGCGGATGCCCTGCGGCAAACCCTCAAGCGGGTGTACGACCCCACCACGCGCGTGCCGGTGCCCTGGCTGCTGGGGGGCAACGCCGCGCACTTCTTGCAGGGCGTGAGTGTCGAGCCTGAGATGCTCGAGTTCCGGGCCATTTCGCCCTTTGCTACCGCCTATTTCGCGCAACTTATGAAGCTGTACGAAGCCCCCGACACAGCAGCCACCATCGTTTACAGGCTGGGGGGCAACACCGCGCCATCGGACCTGTGGCGCTCGAATGTGCACCAGCGCATAGTTGCGTGGAGCGCGGGCGGGCGCGCCACCTGGCTTGGGCGCTGGCCCGTGGGCAACACCACCGTGCAGATCTCCTACGTGCGGAGCGTCCAGGCAGACCCCGTTGGGCTGTGCCTCAAGGCGAGCACCCGGCGAGTGCGGTGGGAAGGGATGGACGTGGCGGTGGTGCCGTTGACCTATGCGCTGGCCGAAGCCGCGCTGCGTGCCGACACCGAGAAGACGCACCGCATCATGCACAGCCTGCGTACGTCCGGGTACGACGCCGAGGAGCTCAGGCGCGCCCTGTCGCCTCTCCCCCTCGAAAGGGCGTCGCGGATCATGCGCTCGCTTGAGTTCAGCATACTTTAGCTCAGCCCCAAACCATCGCTCTTTCTCGCAAGGGTAAGGCACACCCTGGCCTGTAGTTGTTTGCGCCTCTTTCCTACCGTGCGTGGGGTATAATGGTAGTGGAAGCATACCAGGAGGGGCAGACCCGTGCAAGAGCGTCGCACCGGGGCGAATTCCCGCCCCACATCCACTACACCACAATCGTCCACAACCACAAATGGCAGGGACGGCTCGGCTACTTTTGAAGTGGCTGAGCCTGTAGTCCCTGTGCCTGCCGCCCAGGACGCACGCACTCGCCCCAGGACAGCAGCGCCCGTGCCCGCAGGCCCGCGCCCACTGAACATACAGACAGTGACGCACAATGGGATCACCTGGGTGAATATAATGCACCCCGGCGAGGCCGAGACCGAGTGGCTGCGCAAGACGTATGGCTTCCACCCTCTGCACCTGGACGACATACTGTCCAAGATACAGCGCCCCAAGATCGACGATGAGGACGATTACACCTTCATCGTCATGCACTTCCCCGTCTATTCGAAGCTGGTGCGGATCACCACGCCGAGCGAGGTGGACATATTCGTGGGCGCTAGCTTTCTGATCACCATGCACGCGGGCAACCTCAAGCCGCTCACCCGGCTGTTCAAGCAGTGCGCGGAGGAGCCGCAGGTGCGCGAGCAGGTGATGGGCAGGTCCACGGGCTACCTGCTGTACAGCATCGTGGATAGGCTGGTGGACTACTGCTTCCCCATCCTGAACAAGATAGACCTGAACATTGAGCAGGTGGAAGACGATATCTTCGGGGAGCGGGTGCGCAAGACGGTGCAAGAGATATCGATCATAAGGCGCGACATCATCGCCTTCCGGCGGATCGCCAAGCCCCTGATCCCGGTGATCGGGAGCCTGGAGCGCAAGAACAGGCCCTTCCTCAACGAGGATACGGAGGACTACTTCGGCGACATCGCGGACCACCTGAGCAAGATGTGGGATACGCTGGAGGACTACAAAGAGGTTATAGAGGGGTTGAGCGACACGATCACCTCACTAACGAACATCCGTAGCAACGAGATCATCAGGGTGCTGACGATCATCTCGGTTATCCTGCTGCCGCTCACTCTTATCTCCGGGCTGTTCGGGATGAACTTCCTGCTGCCGTTTGAGAGCAACCCGGAGGCGTTCTGGGTGGTGATAGGGCTGATGGTGTCGGTGGCTATTGCTATGCTGGCGTTCTTCAGGGTGCGCAAGTGGATATAGTGGACCGGGCTATCGAGGTGGCGGCGCGTGCGCACCGCCACCAGGTGCGCAAGGGGAGCGACACACCTTATATATCACACCCGTATTCGGTGGGGATGATGCTGGCGCGGGCCGGGTTCGACCCGGAGGTGATAGCGGCGGGCATCCTGCACGACACGGTAGAGGATACGGATATGACGCTGGGGGAGGTCCGGGAGGAGTTCGGGGATAGGGTAGCGTGGATCGTGGAAGGGTGCTCGGAGCCTGACAAGTCGGCTAGCTGGGAGGAGCGCAAGGAGCACACGATAGGCTATCTGCGGACCGCGCCATACGAGGTGCGGGTGGTGGCGTGCGCGGACAAGCTGCACAACCTGGGCACGGTGGCCGAGGGATACGCACGGCTAGGGGACGAGATATGGGGGCGCTTCAAGCGGGGGAGGAAGGAGCAGGAGTGGTATTACCGGTCGCTGGCAAGTAGCCTGTGCGAGTATACGCCGCCGGGGCAAGCGGCGGTGCCTTTCTGTGTGGCGTTTGAGGAATTGGTTGAGCAGGTATTTGGAGAAACCGCACATAATGCCATCTGAGCTTTCACTTGCTTCGACATGATCTCACCGTGAGACTCCACCCCAACCCCATTGGGGAGGGGAGATCCAAAAAGATAAAAGAAAGGTCGCCTGCGGCGACCTTTCTTTTATCTTTTTGG
>JBAURA010000617.1:0-6518 GCA_049580985.1 Chloroflexia bacterium | reverse complement strand
ATCGTTTACCTGGGAGGATAGGTTCCAAGAGATGAGTCTAAGCAACACAGATAACCCGACTTTCGAGTTAGTTTTACAAGGCACAGGCACGCCAAACACCTTCGTCGCGTACGTACCCAACTCCGACGGAACACGCGCCGCTGAACACCAGTTCGAGTGGCGCGCCAACTCACCCAGCCTGGCGATGACGCTGGGCGAACTTGAAGGAGCCGCCATCAAAGGTGAGCGCCCGAAGGACGATCTGCATATCACTTTCGGCAAACGACTCTTCGATACCGTGTTTGCGGGGCCGATAGGCGACCTATGGCGCGAACGATTTGGCAAGCTGAAGCGCGGCCAGTACCTGCGACTGGTGTTACGGCCCGACCCGGAAACGGCTCGACCGCTCCTCAATCTGCCGTGGGAATACCTGCACGACGGCAAGGGGTTCCTGGCGACCAACTGGCGCACGCCAATCTCGCGCCTGCCCTGGGGCCTGCCTGACGACCCACTCGACTCACTCACCGAACCGTTGCGTGTGCTGGTAATAATCTCGTCCCCCTCTGACCTGGCGCAAGACCAGGTGCTCAACTTCGCCAAAGAAGAAGACCTGATCCTGACGGCTCACGCCGAGGCCCGACGTGCCGGGTTGGTGGAGGTCGAATTCACCCCCAATGGCTCCATACAAGCTCTTTCAACCTATCTGCGCGAATTCGACCCGCATATCCTGCACTTCACCGGGCATGGTGTCTTCAACCAGTTGGCGGACTCCGGTTACCTGCTGATGGAAGACGAACATGGACACAAAGCGAGAGTGACAAACGGAGATTTCGCTGAACTGCTTGAACGCCAGGGGAAGTCCTTACGGCTCGCATTCCTCTCGGCGTGCCAATCGGCCAGGGTAGCACGCAACGAGGCTTACACCGATCTCGGCCCCCGTCTGCTAAAGGCGGGCATCCCAGCGGTGGTAGCCATGCAGTTCTCTGTCCTCAACCACTCGGCTATGCACTTCGGTGGCGACTTCTACAAAGGTATCGCTGATGGGAAGAGCGTAGACGAGGCGCTTACCGAGGCCCGCGAAATACTCAGAAAGGAGGGGTTGAACACGGTAGACTTCGCTACCCCCGTGCTGTTCTTAAGCGACCCCGACTGCCTAAGTGTAGCCTTGCCGGACAATAGCAGCCTGCCTGTGCAGCGCCCGCAGGATCTCACCGGCCTTACCGTCGTGCAGAACTTCGTGGGCAGGAGCGCGGAGCTTCGCACCCTTCAAACGGGGCTAGACCCCCAGGATGGCAAGTGGCGGGCGGTTGTGATCCACGGCCTGGGCGGCATGGGCAAGACAGTGCTTTCGGCGCGCCTGGCGCAACGCATGGCCTTGCGCTTCAGGGGCGTGCTCTCCATCCGCATGACCCCTACCACCACAGCCCAATCTATTCTTGACCGCATCGCTGATTTCTTCCTGGTCAATGGTCTCCGTCTGGGCATAAACGACAAATACGTGCAGATGTTTGTAAACGCGGTGCGCCGACCCGTAGCCCTCGAAGCCAAAGCCTCCCTGCTGGTGGACATCCTGGCGCAGTTGCCTATCCTGCTGATCTTCGACAACTATGAGGATGTGCTGCCCGAAGGCCGCAAGGTAAGCCGCGCCGCCAACCCCGCAGCCAAAGAGGGCGATATGCCACCCCAGGTCGGCGAAATTGACCCGGACCTGCCTAAGCTGATCGGCATCCTGGTGGGCAACACGCCATCCGGGAGCCGCTTCCTTTTTACCAGCCGCTACGACTTCGACCCTGTGGAGCCTGGACGGATCTCCAACTCTATATACCATCTGCCACTCAGGGAGATGGGGTTCCGCGAAGCCGTTTACTTGATGGAGACCCTGCCGCCGCTCGATGCCCTGCCCATCGCCAACGTGGATAAGGCGGAACTGACACCCGAAGAGGCGAAAGCCGCCCGGCCTTTGAGCATGCGAGCCATCTACAAGGCGCTGGGCGGACATCCGTTCACGCTGGCGCTCTTCGCGCAGCACAGCGCGAAATCATCGGCACGCGAGGTATTTAGCGACCTTTCCGGGGTGAAGCGCGAGTTGATGGAGTTCACCTTGCTGGAACGGGCCGCCCAGGCTCTGCCGCCTGGTGCCGCAACGCTCTTGCGCCGGGCCGCTATATACGATAGCCCTGTACCCAAAGAAGGGCTCTCTTTCATAATGGGCGACGATCAGATCGCCATGCTGCCTGTAGACGACGAAGTAGAAGCTCTACTGGATTGGGGGTTGCTAGCTCACCCTCCTGGAGATGACGACTATCAATTACATACTCCCGTGCGTGACTGGATTCTCGATGGGATGCTCGAAGATGAGCGACAACATCTCCTGGGACGGGCCGCAGACTTCTGGATGGTAACAGGTCGAGAATCGGGTGACCTGTATGACTACTTGATCGCGCGCCATTACCTTTTCCTGGCGGGGCGTTATAAGGAGGCAGGCAGCATAGTAAATGCCGCCACGGAATTACTTCTAAGGTGGGGACAGATCGAACTGCTATTATCTCTGTTAGAGGATAACGTACGTACTTTGGAGGGGCAAAATCAAGCAGTCACTTTGGGGAATCGCGCAACCGTCTATAGAGCACTTGGCAAAAACCAGGAAGCCAGGGACACTTATGAGGAAGTCCTTAAGATCTTTCAGCAAGAAGGGGCGCGATAACAAGAGGCAACAACCCTCCACGCATTGGGCAACCTCCACTATTCCCAGGGGGAGTATGAGCAAGCCCGCAAGCTGTATGAGCAGTCACTTACTATCAATCAGGAGATAGGGGACCGCTCTGGAGTGGCTATCACCCTCCACCAGTTGGGCATGATCCACCAGAACCAGGGGGAGTATGAGCAAGCCCGCAAGCTGTATGAGCAGTCACTTACTATCAAGCAGGAGATAGGGGACCGCTCTGGGGTGGCTTCCTCTCTACACGCATTGGGCATGATCCACTATTCCCAGGGGGAGTATGAGCAAGCCCGCAAGCTGTATGAGCAGGTACTCGCTATAGAGCAGGAACTTGGGGACCGCTCTGGGGTGGCTATCACCCTCCACGCATTGGGCAACCTCCACTATTCCCAGGGGGAGTATGAGCAAGCCCGCAAGCTGTATGAGCAGTCCCTCACTATAGAGCAGGAGATAGGGGACCGCTCTGGGGTGGCGAATACACTAGGTCAAATGGGATCGCTTGCTGAAGTGATGGGGGATTTCGTAAGTGCTGTAAGGATGGTAGTTATGGCCTATACGCTATTCGATCAACTTGGCTCTCCCGCCCGCGAAATGGCGCGCCGTCATCTTGCCCGCCTGCGCGAAAAGATGGGCGAAGAAGCCTTCAACGCTGCTATCGAAGCCGCCGACAACCCACCTGAGTCTTCCGAGCCGGATCAGGAATGACGTTCCCCAACCGCCAGTTCAGGCTCCATCCGCCGCCACGCCTCGTTAGCCGAATTGACCGCCATACTAGACGCCGGGTAGGGGCTGTACCGCGCTTCGACGTAGGCCGAGGTGATCGCCTCCAGGTCGGGGCGCAGGTCGGGGAGGGAGCTTGAGAGGACGCGCAGGTACTCGTTCGGGGTTTGCTGGGGGGCGCGTGGGTAGCCGGCGGTGCGCGCATAGCCCAGGAGGCGGGCGTATATCTGGCGTATGGTGAGCGTGCCCGCCATGTCGGGGCGACCTGCCAGGCTTGCCAGATCGTCCTCCGCGGCGGGGGTGGGGGCAACCGTGGGCTTGCGGAAGCGGCTAAGGAGGCGGTCGAGCCAGGCGCGCATCTGCGACCAGAGCAGCGCCCACGACCCGAAGCGCTCATGCTCCTCCTCGAGCGGCTCGACGTGATCGGTACGGTGGGTGCGCAGCCACCTCAACATGAAAAAGAGGGCGACGGCTACTACGAGCAGGCCCGCCAGGATAATGAAGAATGCCTGCCACTCCACCGGGATATTGAGGGGGTTGTAGCCCCGGCCCTGCTGCTGGAACCCTTGCAATCGTTCGAGGGGATTGGGGCCGGGCGTAGGCGTGGGCGTGACCGATGTGTTGGGCGCGCGCTCAAATCTGATACCGCACAGTGAGAGGGGCCATAGTAGGACAACCGCGAGCAGGTAGAGTAGCCCGCCAACTACGGCCAGCACCCCCACCACGCCGCTCTGGAGGGCCGATACTATATCGCCCGCACCCAGCGCCTGCGCGAACACGCCCAGCAAGAGGATCAGGCCCACGCTAACCGCCAGCAGCCTCCCCCATGAGTGGAGGCCCGCGTCGGCGGTCTCACGGCGCACCGTCTCGCGGTTGCCGAGCGCGAGGGCCGCCAATCCCGCCCCGAAGAAGAGGAGGGCCGCCCCCCACAACTCAATCCATAGAGAATTAGCTTTGCCTCCCGTTATAAGTGTGACGAACAGCGTGGCGACCGCGATAGCGCTCAGCCCGAGTCGAAAGTGGAAGTAAGCGCGGTCGAACGAGTCGGGGTCGGTAGCGCGGTAGCCGCCCAGCACCCACACGCCAAGCGCCAGCAGGAAGATGAAGAAGAACGGCACGAAGTAAACGACGTTGAAGTTGTCTACATCGAGGGGGATATGCGATAAAGCCGTAAGCAGAGCCGCCACCATGCCCGCCAACCCCAGGGCAATACGCAAGACGATATCGCCTACCCCCCTGCGCCTGACAAGATAAGCGGCCACCCCCAACCCACCCACTTCCAGCAGAGCCAGCATGACGGGCTGAGGCACCGAAAAGACGCTGATTGGACTGAGCACCAGGCCGCTAAACAGCCACGCGACGATGTATATCCAGCCCGCATCCATCAGCGACAGGAAGATAGCCAGACCATTTATTAGCGGCTGGGTTTTGCGGGCTGGAGGTTGCATAGGCTTAATAGACGGTAGACGGTAGACGGTAGACGGTAGCTACTAATCCCTTAATCCCTAATCCCTAATCCCTGTTCACTCGTCACTCGTCACTCGTCAAAACACCAGACTCTCTATAGTCTCGGCCTGGCCCACGGCTTCTACCAGGTAATAGGTAATGCCCTGAGATTGAAGCGCGGTGACCGATTTTTTCGCGGCGTTGGAGGCTGCGCGCTCGGAGCCTACCGCTTCGATCAAGGTAACAGGGTGGCCCGCCCGGCGGAGGGAGAGGAGCACGTCTAGCAGGTCGCCCGTGACCACGCCCGTCACGACCACCAGCGTAGCGCCCCTGGGGAAAGTGTAGCGCTGGGCGCGGATCAACGCTTCCATCGGCAGGCCCGACCAGCCTTTGATACGGGCCAGCGTTTCCAGGATGCGGGTTAGCTGGCCCGCATCGCGGCTGGGCGGGATTTTAGCCTGTCTGTCGGAGTTGGCGGCGAAGGCATTGACCTGCAAGCCCACCATCCAGCCCTCTTCGAGCGCGTAGTTAGCGACTGAAGCCGCCACCGTGATCGCCAACTCCAGGGTCTGCGGGTCCAGGCCCTCGAACATGTGCACGAAGGTGTCCTGGTTCAGGAAGATGTGGAGTTGGGGAGTGGCCGATGGCTCGAACAGGCGGGTCTGGAGCGTGCCCCTGCGGGCGGTGGCCTTCCAGTGGATATGCCGGGGGTTGTCGCCGTAGGCGTATTCGCGCACCGCGCGCAGGCGCAATGGGTCGGTCACAATATTCTGCGCCGATTTATAGTCGCCGAAGGGCTGTCGGGCGGGGATGCCAAGCTGCTCCACCGGCACGTAGCGGGGATAGACCAGGAGCGTGGCGTGCGTCTTGACGTAAGCCGTGCGCCGGAAGAGGCCGAAGATATCGCCGGATTGGATGTCGAGCGGGCCGAACTCGTGCTCGCCGCGCGCCGCGCAGAGGAAGCGGTAATGCCGCGTGACGCGCTCATACCAGCCGAGCGAGAAGGCAGCGTTGAAGCCCATCATCCTGGGCAGCGAGGCATAGGTAGCCGTGGGCGAGACGAGCTTGAGGGTGGTAGGGTAGTGGTCCTCCACGGCCAGCCAGGGGAGGGGCAGGGGCTTGTTGTTGACGAAGACGTGGTCCATCGTCACCTCCTCGCCCCAGAAGGCGCGAGTGTGGCTGAACTTGCGCTCGACCGAGAGGTTCGAGATGCACCAGCGCGCCCAACCCCACGCCACGAAGAGAGCTGCGGAGAGGACCAGGCCAAGCCCGAAGATGGCCTGGTTGAAGAAGAGCGCGCCCAGCACGAGCAAGCCGGCAGCGCCCCACACCCAGGCCCTGGAAAGCTGGCTGCTGGCGAAGATCTCGGCCTGCGGTGGGGGATTATCCGGCTTCAACGCTCTCCACTGGCACGGGCACGCTCTCCACTATCTCGGCTACTATGGCGGATGTGTCTCTCCCGCGCAGGCGGGTGCGCGTGCCGAGCATGATGCGGTGGGAGAGGGTGGGGACCGCCATGCGCTTGGCGTCGTCGGGGAGGATGTAATCTCGGCCTTGTATAGCGGCCAGGGCCTGCGCGGTGCGAAGGAGGGCGAGAGTGGCGCGGGGAGATGCACCCAGTTCCACCGCGTCGTGCTTGCGGGTGGTGCGGATG
>JBAURA010000616.1:0-2528 GCA_049580985.1 Chloroflexia bacterium | reverse complement strand
CGACCAGCACTTTACCCTTCACTTTGTGCCTGGTTCCTGAGCACCCTCTATGCTAATTGCCTCCTCATCAAGTGAGCAAAAAGTGTCGTGTTGCCAACCCACGCGTGGGAGGGGTCGGGGGAGGGTCTTGACATACCGAGTAGTATGATTTCCTCTACCCTGACTCTATACATCACCCTATCTCACGCTTTGACGTAGCGCAGCACAAGCAATATAATGATAGGTAATAACAAGAATCAGACAGTGTGAAAAAAGACCATAGGAGAAGGAACCATGGACAACAATCTAACCGAAATGGAGGAGCAGCCCAAACCCACCGCGACCCGCGACGGGGCCGTAGACCACCAGGACCTCTACCCCGCCACCAAGCAGGATGTAGAAGTATACATCCGCACCTACACCACCATGCTTCGCTCGTCCGGCGAGGTCAAAGTCAAGGCCCTCGTGCAGGCCCACCTCAACGCCGACTCCGCCCTCCACATCAACGCTCGCGGCCCTCAGCCTGATATGTCCGCCTTCCTCTATTGCGCTCAGCGCCTCCCCGCCTGCATCATGCGCGTGCGCCGCGTCCTCCTCGGCCAATCCGAGGAAGTATTCCGCAGGCAGGGCTTCCCCGTCGAAAAGTGGGACCCCGTGTCCTCCCCAGGCAGGCGCAGGCGCTGGTTCTGGGACGGCAAAGAGACCCTCGCCGTCTACGTCTCCTCCGTCAGCGACGTAGACGACCTCATCCCCACCCTCACCGGCTTCCAGATCGAATGGAACAAGTTCCACGAGCTACTCAAGTCCGACCCCAACACCCTGGAGCTAATATCCTCCATAGACACCATGCCCCCCGCCCTCTATCACGAGGTCACGCGCGCCCTCCAATCCCGCCTCCTGATCAATCTGGAAGACTGGGTGCGCCTGCAAGCCGTGTGGGGCGAAGGCATCTGGGACAACCTCCGCCTCATGGCGAAGGCCGAACAGAGCTTCACCGTCCGCATGCTCGGCGGCACCTACATCGGCTATGCGAAGGCCACCGAGCAGTGGTGGGTTCCCATCAACAAGCTCCTCGAAAGCCGCGACCTCTGCAACCGCCCCGTCTACTTCGTCTCCTCCAACACCCATGCCCTCACCAACCTCGTCAGCGGCACCATCCCCCGCGCCCGCGAAGCCATCGAGGACTTCATCCGCAACTCCGACGACCCCGAGCTGCTCGTCGAGTACAACAAGCTGATAAAAAAGCAGGTCCGCTCCCCAATCGAAAACATGCTCTATTACGCCTCCCGCCGCTTCTTCAGCGAGACCGGCAAGGGCCGCGAGATCCTCAAGCGCAAGCTCAAAGACGAGGAAGAGCGCGGCATCTACCATCTCCCCTCCAAAGAGGGCATGCCCATCGACGCCCAGGTGATAGAGCTTGCCCGCCTCGACCCCTCCGAGTTCGACCCGCGCCTCAAAGTCGAAGGCGTCGAGCGCCTCAAGAAGAGCCGCGCCATCATCCTCAACATCGACTATCCCCTCGGCCTCGCCGCCTACTACATCTTCGTGCAGGTAGCCGAAAGCCTGGAAAACGTCAAAGGTGTCTACGTCCTCGGCAAAGCCGCCACCCTCAACGGCAGCATCGGCGACGTCATGGTCACCGACTCCGTCTTCGATGAGCACACCCAGAACACCTACTGGCTCGACAACTGCTTCACCGCCGCCGACGTATCCCCCTTCCTCGTCTACGGCTCCGTCCTCGACAACCAGAAGGCCGTCACCGTCAAAGGCACCTACCTCCAGAACCGCCCCTACCTCGACTCCTACTACAAGGACAACTACACGGTCGTCGAAATGGAGGCTGGCCCCTACCTCAACGCCGTCTACGAGTACACCTACCCCACCCGATACCCCACCAACGAGCACATCAACTTCTCCCGCCTCCCCATCGACCTCGGCTTCCTCCACTACGGCTCGGACACCCCCTACACAAGGGGCAAGAACCTGGGCGCCATCCGCCTGGCCTACCTCGGCATGGACTCCGCCTACGCCACCTCCGTAGCCATAGTCCGCCGCGTCTTCAACATGGAGCTAGAAAGCCTCGCCGAAGCACAAACTGCGGCCTCTCCAAACGGGCATAAGAAGAAGGACAAGAAAGCCGCCCTCGCTAAATAGCCCCAAAATGACAATTCAGCACAAACGTAGTGCAAGGTACGATAGCCCAGAAGCAACCGCTCCGAATCGCCTGCCACCCAGGATTCTCTGTCACCCTATCCAAAACCCAGTAGGGACGGCTTGCTCTAGCCCAAGAGCGCAAGCCTTGTGGATACACCCACCACCCAAGCTAGTGGGCCACCCAGGCGAAAGTCCCGTAGGGACGGCATGACGTAGCCCAGGGCGTAAGCCCTGTGGTTAGCCACAACAAAATCAGAGCCCCATAGGGGCGGCATAGGAGAGAATGCTGACTTGCCTCACACGTATACTCACCTGATCACGCACATCGTATTCTCCACCAAGGGCCGAGCACCTTTGCTCACACCGGATGTGAAGGCTGAGCTATACCTCTACAT
>JBAURA010000615.1:0-2738 GCA_049580985.1 Chloroflexia bacterium | reverse complement strand
GGCAACAGGAGCCTAGCCCCTACCCCAGCGGGTAGGTGGTTCGGGCGTGACACGTGGCACGTAGGACTTCCTGTGCTTGACACGCAACGTGTCGTCTAGCCTCTTTGTAAAGGTGCTTGTGCTTACTGCTTACTGCTTACTGCTTATTGCGTATTGCGTATTGCGTATTGGTTAGGCGTTGGGCACGGTATTAGTGATGAGAGGCTAGTCGCAGGGTGGCAGGTGTTACTGCCGGTACATAGGGACACCAGGGTCCTTACGTCCCTCTCTGTGCGGCCAGGGAGGGTGAAAGCTCTTTCTCCTGGATCATAGCACATGTGTTCTACAAATACAAGTAGCCATTTGGGTTAATTTTATGCGAGTTTTGGGCACAAATCTTGCGAGTAGCGCGGGCGTGCTATAGTATTAGGGCGGGTGGGGGAGCGGTTGGCGATGGGACGAGGAGGGATTGGCGACTTGGCGAAGAAAGCAGATATTCTTGACGAACAGGAGGCCCAGCTTCGGGCGGCGGAGCGTGAGGCCTTGCGTGCCCTCTCCTCGGCTATCGCGCCGCTCGAGCCTGACGTTATCGACGTGGCGGCGATCCAACAGGCGGAAGCCGACCTGGAAGAGCTATTTATGCTCGTGGTGGTTGGCGAGTTTAACTCAGGCAAGTCCACGTTCATCAACGCGCTGCTTGGAGAGGATGTGCTACCTGAAGGGGTAACACCTACGACCGCTACGATCAATCTGCTGCGGTATGGCCCGACGGTCACCGAGCGGCAGGTAGCGGATTTCGTTACGGAGCGCACATACCCCGCCGAGTTCCTGCGCGAGATCAGTATCGTGGATACGCCGGGCACGAACGCCATTATACGCAGGCACGAGGAGCTGACGCGCACCTTCGTGCCAAGGTCGGACATGGTGCTCTTCATTACGTCCGCCGACAGGCCGTTCACGGAGTCGGAGCGGTCGTTCATGGAGACGATCCGGGAGTGGGGTAAGAAGATCGTGTTCGTGCTGAACAAGATCGACCTGCTGGGGAGCGAAGAGGACCTGGGCAACGTGCTCCATTTCATAGGGGAGAACAGCGTGGCGTTGCTGGGCCAGAAGCCGGACATATTTCCGGTGTCGGCACGGCTGGCAAAGCGCGCGCGCGCCACGGACACGTTCGCCGAGCGCGAGGCGTTGCTGCGCGCTAGCCGCATGGATAAGCTGGAGCAGTACATATTCTCCACATTGGACGAGGCGGGGCGGATCCGGCTGAAGCTATCGACGCCACTGGGGGTGGCAAACCGGGTGCTGGAGAAGTACCAGGAGGTGGCGCGCGAGCGGCTTGAGGTGCTGGCCGAGGACTTCAAGACGGTACAGAACATCGAGGACCAGCTTCGCATATTCGCCGACGATATGCGCCGGGAGTTCGCGGGGCGACTGGCGAACATCGAGAACATCATATTCGAATTGAAGGAGCGCGGGGACCGATTCTTCGATGAGACGTTGCGGATCAGCCGGATACGGGACCTGCTGAATGCCAAGAAGATCGAGAGCGAGTTCCAGAAGCAGGTGCTGGCGGACACGGCACAGCGCGTGGACGATACGACCAACGACCTGATCGACTGGATGGTGGACCAGGACCTGCGGATGTGGCAGGCGGTCACGGAATACATCAACCGTCGGCAGGCGGTGGGCGTAGGCTCGACGCAGGGCTACCAGGACCGCGTGATGGGGCAGTCGGGGATCACGGGGGTGGCAAGTTTTTCGTACAACCGAGATGCTCTGCTGCGCTCGGTGGTCAAGGAGGCGCGGCGAGTGGTGGAGAATTACGACCGAGAAGAGGAAGCGGCCCTTATCTCGCAGGATATGCGCAGCGCGGTGGGGGTGATGCTGGGCGCGGGGGGCGTGGCGGCGCTGGGGGTGCTGGTGGCGGCCACTATCGCGTGGACGTTCGTGGATGTGACGGGGATCACGGCGGCGGTGGTGGCGGGGGCAATCGGGCTGTTCGTGTTGCCGTACCGCAAGCGCAAGGCGCAGGAGGAGTTCCGCAGGCGCACCCAGGAGCTGCGGGACAAGCTGAGCACGGCCATGAGCACGCAGTTCAACGCGGAGCTAACACGCTCGATGGAGCGCATCCGGGAGGCTATCGCCCCGTACACTCGGTTCGTGAGGCTGGAGCAGGAGCGAGTGTCGAACGCGGCGGGCAACCTGGGCGAGGTGGAGCGCAAGCTGTCGGCGTTGCGCGCGCAGATAGAGGCGATCGGGCGGTAGGGCGGAGATGGTATGAAGCCCGATCTGCGGCCATACCTGGGCAGGCGCGTGACGGTGGTCGTGGACCGGCCACTGGGTAGCCCGCACCCGCGCTTCCCAGAGGGGGAGCCGTACCCGGTCAATTACGGGTATTTGGCGGGGACGATGTCGGGGGATGGGGGTGAGATTGACGCTTATGTGTTGGGGTTGGATGTGGCCGTCGAGAGGGCGGAGGGGGTGGTGATCGCGGTAGTTGTGCGGGGGGATGATGTGGAGGATAAGCTGGTGGTGGCTGTGGAGGGTTGGGTGGTGACGGCGGAGGAGGTGTGGGCGCGGGTGGAGTTTCAGGAGCGGTATTTCGATAGTGAGGTGGTTGTGTTGGGGGAGCGTGGGGCGAGAAGGGGCGCGCGGTTAGATGAAGATTAGTAGGTTCATCGGGGAATCGTGTCTCCGGTGGGATCGTCCGCCGATTGATGAAGATTAACGCCTTAATCGGGCAATGTAATGTGTAGGGG
>JBAURA010000614.1:0-1812 GCA_049580985.1 Chloroflexia bacterium | reverse complement strand
ATGTCCACCTCTTCCACTGCCGGAGGCATTGTTGTGCCCACGGTTGAGGCGAGCCGGAGCGGCCAACCTACGGCAGCGCGTACTTCTTCCAGGTCGATGCCGGGGTGGAGGTGAGCAAGCTGCATCTCGCGCTCCGGGTTGTCGAAGTTGAAGAGGGCTTTGTCAGTTATCACCACCTGTGGCCCGCCGCCGGGCAGGCCCGCTTCCTCGCGGGCCGAGCCGCCGGTTAGATAGCCGGGGCTAGTGCGGAAATCTAGCCTGGCTACGAAACTGCGCGACGTGAGCCGCATTATATAGAGGAGTCGCCGGGCGTGAGTGGCTATCTCGCAGGCTCCGCCGCTCCCCGGCAGGCGCACCCGCGGCGCATCGTAGTCACCGATCACCGTCGTGTTCAGGTTGCCCCAGCGGTCGACCTGCGCGCCACCGAGCAAGGCCGCGTCGATCCTCCGGCCCTGTAGATAGAGGCCGAACAGATCGGCCATCGAGATCACGGAGAGCGCACCGCTCACCAGCGTCGGGTCGCCTATGGAGAGCGGTACCCTCGCCGGGCGCGCCCCGTACACGCCCGATTCGTATATCAGTTGCAGATCGGGCGCAATCGTCCGCTGGGCCAGGTTGCAGGCCACGTTCGGCAGCCCCACCCCCACGAACACCGTGCGTGCGCCCACAAGCGCCCGTGCCGCCGACACGATCATCATCTCATCGGGCGTGTATTCACCCGCCGGCTTAATCACCTATATACCCCATAATCGACGCCGGCAGCGGGCGCAGCACCAGGGCGCAGCTTCGCCAACCTTGCCTGCCCCAGCTTTTCCAGGTAAGAGGCACGGTCAGGTACGCCGTACACCCACTCGTCCAGCCACGCACGCGTGTGGTCGGCATCCCTCGAAATGCGATCCCATTCCAGGTAGAATGCGTTATCCCGGTCGTAGTAGCCCTGCACGTATGAGGGGTGCGCACCGAATCTCTCGACCACTACCGCGTCAACGATCAGCCCAGGTATCAGTGTGCGATTGGGGTCCGACCGTATGATCTCCTCGTCCACAAGTTCCTCTACCACGACGATCACCTTGCCTGCGGCGAAGGCAACCTCCTTCTGCGCGCCGAGCAGGCCCCACATGTGCATGTTGCCCTCGGTGTCGCACCTTTGCGCGTGGATGATAGCCACGTCCGGGTTGAGAGGCGGCACGACCGCTATCGCGCCGCCGCCATAGGGATCGTCCACGAATTTGATCCGCTCGTTCACGCGGGGCATATCCGTACCCACGTAGCTGCGCAATGGGAAGAAGGGTAGGCGGGACGCCCCCGCGATGTAGCGCCCAACCATGCCGTAGTGCGAATACTCTTCCAGTTCGAGCCGCTCCTCTGGTGCGCCCTCGACGGCGCGGCGGATGCAGTGGAGCGCGCCCACGCCTGGGTTGCCCATGTAGCTGAATATCAGCTTGCGCGCGCACCCGGCAGCCACCATCTGGTCGTACACCAGGTCGGGCGTGAGCCGCGCCAGGGTCAGCTCCTTGCGCCCCTGCCTGATGATCTCATGAGCTGCCGCGAAGCAGATCGAGGCGGTAAACCCCTCGATAGCCACTGTCATGCCATCGCCCACGTAACGCGCGATAGCATCGTGCATGCTTGTGACCTTGCTCTGCAATGCCCTCTCCTGGGGAGTAAAACGTAAAACGTAAAACGTAAGAAACTGTCTGAAAACTAGCCAAGAATAGCACAGTCAGGCAGACTCAGGGTTATGATTACCAGTCAAACCCGAAAAGTCTACCCGACTGACCTTCATGATAACGAATGGAACGTAATCGCGCC
>JBAURA010000613.1:0-7827 GCA_049580985.1 Chloroflexia bacterium | reverse complement strand
ATGCGCGGGTTCGACCTGGATGGGCTGCTATCGATTGTTATCCCGTAGCCTGCCGCAACCTGGGCATAAATTCCTCGTTTCAATATTAGATGAATTTTGTGGACAACCACCAGGATAGGGCGGACTGCATTTACAATCGAACGAGTCATACGAGAGGCAGGAAAAGAGAGATGGAAACGAGGACGCAATATATCACATTCGCCCGCGCATCGATGGCGTGGGCTATGATGCTGGCGGTCGTGTCGGCTGGCATCCTGGGGGTGAGCGGAAGCGCGAGCGCGCAGGCCGAGGCTTTCGCCAACCCGGCTTTTCGCACCGTCTGGCAGCGTACCGACGCGCCGGTAGCTGAGGGGAAAGTGGCGCGCACGTGGGTGTGGGGGCCGGCACCGGGCAAGTCGCTCCAGGAGCCGTTTAAGGAGGGCATCGGGGGCCAGCACCTGGTGCAATACTTCGACAAGGCCCGCATGGAGATCAACAATCCCAACGGCAACCCTGCCGATCCTTTCTACGTCACGAACGGCCTCCTCGTGGTCGAGATGATCAGCGGCAAGGTGCAGACGGGCGTCAATAGCTTCGACCAGAGCGTACCGAGCGACACGCGCATCGCGGGCGACGACGGCTCCGACGCACCAGGCTACGGCGCACTCCAGAACGTGGCATCGGTGGGCCTTCCGGGCAAGGCCAACAGGGCCGAGCAGGTGGCCGCCGGTGCGCTCCTGCCGGCGTTGTACATCAATAAGGCGGGCGTTGTGCAGCCTATGGCAGGCATCAGGCCACCGGAGGCCATAAAGAGCGCGGGCTATGTGGGAGACACCGGCCATAACATCGCCGATGTCTTTATGAGCTACTTCAACTCCACAGGCCCTGTATATGAGCTTGGCTACATCGTGAACGCGCAAATCGTGAACTGGGTGTCGGCGTTCGGCTTCCCGATCACCGAGCCTTACTGGACCACCATCCGAGTCGCCGGGCAGGACCGCATGATCCTGGTGCAGGCGTTCCAGCGCAGGGTGCTCACCTACTCGCCCACCAACGCCGATGGCTGGAAGGTGGAGATGGGCAACGTGGGCGCTCAGTACTATTCGTGGCGCTACGAAAGCCCTGTGCTCGCCTGCCAGCGCGTGCCCCTGCGCGGCTTCGGCAAGGTGTGGGCCGAGCACCGGAACGTGCAACACGGCGTTGGCTGCCCACAGGTCTATCCGCCGTTTGACAAAGAGATCCTCGTGCAGTCGGCCTACCAGCCTTTCGAGCGCGGGGCGATGCTCTGGATCAGCCGCACTACCTATGTTCAGGAGCGCCTTATCTACGTCTTCTTCAACGACGGCACGTTCCAACAGTTTGACGACACCTGGCGCGACGGCCAGCCTTCGGGCGGCGGCGAGAACCCCCCGGCCGGCCTATACGAGCCTATGCGCGGTTTTGGCAAGGTCTGGCGCGAAGGCACAGGCGCCAAGGTCCGCGAGCGCCTGGGGTGGGCTACAGCCCAGGAGAAGGGCGGTTCAGGGGCTTACCAGCAGTTCGACCGTGGTGAAATGTACTGGAGCAGCACGATAGATAAGATCTGGGTGCTCTACGGCACTGTGAACAGCTTCCCGAATCCCACTCCCGTACCCGGATCGCAGCCCTACAGGTACGATCTTTACGACGATACGTACTGATAGTTGTCAGTTGTCGGTAATACAAAAAGAGATGGAGCGGCACGCCGCTCCATCTCTTTTTGTGCTAAGAGTACCTTTCAAAACCGAGAAGATTGCGTAGGGGCACCCCTTGTGGGTGCCCTCTCCGAGGAGTTGTATCTCGCCTGAAGAGGGCCCCCACAAGGGGTGCCCCGACGGTTTTGTAATTACTTCTAAGAGACCTACTGGCCTGAGGTCCAGAGCGTCTTGTAGCCTTCGCCTCGAATGAGGCTGACGAACGCCAGGCGCTCGATGCCCCAAAGCGAATTGATGGCCTTTCGGATGAGGGGCGCGCCCACCTCCGGCGGCATGCCGGCCTCCGCGAGCCGCCGCACCAGGCTATCGAGCACCCCGCCGTCCTCCAGGTTGCGCACCGACTTCAGCCAGGGCACTCCCAGCATGCTCCTAATCTTGCCGAGGTCCGGGCGTTCGCGCTCGATGCTTGCGATGCGCTCTTCCATTGAGGAGACCTGCGACATCACACGCACCATCGGCGGTGTGCCCTCGTCATGCCGAACGTCCACCACCAGCGCCCTCCTGAGGAGCGGGAAGAAGATAGAGATCACTTCCGCCTCGGTAATGGCGGCGAACATCTGATTCAAGAAGGCTTCTTCGTTATCCATAGCGTACGGTGAGGCCATCGTAAGGGCAAGCTCCTAGCCAGCCCCTGCTCAGTTGGTATGATTCATTATACACGCATCGTGGACGATCTGTCCGGGATCAGCCACGCCACTCCTATGCCGAGCACGCCCAGCAACAAGTGAACGACATTGTCGGCCCAGGTGTAGCCGCTGGGAATGAGGCCGAACAGGGTGGCGCTGAGGAAGCCAATTATCCCGACGAGCAAGTAGACTATGCCAATACCGCCGACCACAGTCCGCGCCAGAGAATTGTCACTCTGCGCGAATCCCACGTAGAGCATCAGGCCGCCCGTCAGCAGGTGGACGATGTCTTCCGCGATATCGATATTGATCAGACCGAAGAGGTGACCCTCGCCGGCGATCAGGCCCACAATTCCGAGTAGTACGACGACAGCTCCAATGATTCCTGCGTATTGTCTGACCGGTATCATGCTTATCCTCCAGGTGATATAAGTGCGCGCATAAAACACGCTCCAGGAAGAGTAGGACGCAATGGAACGACGAAGAGCGTCTCGTCCCGATCCGGGTATTCGTGGGTATTAGATGTATTGTGGGCAAGCGCCCCTGTATGGGGCGCCCCACGTCCTAATTGCTAGCGCCGGTGCGCGTTACTCGTTACCGTTACTCTTTGCTGGCGCCGATGCGCGTTACCTTCGTCCCGCATTTGGGGCATACGCCTTGGGTGGCGGGGCGCCCGTTCTTGAGGGTGATCTGTTTGGCGTCTTTCATTTCCACCATTTCGCGATCTTTGACGCAATAAGCCTTGGGCATTTGTTCACCTCCATGCTTACAAGAAGTTAGTTGCGGATGCGCGGCCCAACAGCCTCGAGCATGGGCGCGCTCCTTGTCTGAGCGTGATTATACACGTGCCCACGCACGAAGTCAATAATTTGTGAACAGAATCATCGAGAATCACCTGACTTCCCCTATACGGCGGAAGGTCAGGCCCTTCCGCGTGGGAAAAGGGCTATTATGCAGATTGCGCGGCCTCATCTCGAAGGGAAGAGACGTAGGTGCGATAGCAGGTCGCGCCGCTTGCCAGCACCATCGCCAGATAGACTAGCACGAGCGCCAGGAACGGCCCGGTGTTGCCCGCGATGGCTACGACCACGTACACGATGGTCAGATATATTGTTCCCAGGCTGAACATCATTATGCCGATGAAGGGCCTGCCGCTGAAGAACCACCCCAGGCCGGGGAATACGCACTCAAGGAGGGCCGAGGCGATTGCCCTGCGCCCGGCGACAGCCGGAGAGTCGGCGCGCGCGCGTGGGTGCACCCGCACGCTGCTTCTGAGCGCGCCCGCCATCCTGCCTCCGAGACTGCGGAAGTATGCCCGTACCACTTCCCGCCCTATTACTCGCGATACGTGTCTGAAAAGGAGGAGGTAGCCTATGCCGAGTATGGCCTGTGCCCCGATCAGGAGCGCGTAGCGCATCCCTTCACCCACCACAGAGGCGCGCGCTTCGGCTGCCGTGAAACCATTGTGTATCTGTATGCTTTCGAGGAGGCCAAGCCCGAAGTAGACGACATAGGAGGCCGTTATCCCGGTTGCCATAGTTGCGAGGGCGAGCCTGCCCGCCCTGGGGTCCGCGATTGGTCTGCCTAGCAGCCTGGGCAGCAGGAACAGCATGAGGGTGCTCAGGCTGATCATTACAAAGCCGACCATATTCAACTGCGCATGCGACAGCGGCGTGACGAAGTACCCGGCGGGGCTTGCCTCTTCCAGCCACTCTTTGATGAAAGGCAGCGTCTGGAGCACGCCCTGTATGGTGCCCGCCAGGATGGCTATCGCACTGAAGCCAATAAAGAAGACCAACTTGCGGTCGGCGGGCGCGTCGGGGGCCGGTTTTTGCCGCAACGTGAGCAGGATGTTGGCGATGAACGACCAGAAGCCGAGGCCCATGATGCCGGCGGACGTGCTAAGTAGCAGTGGGTGCCAGATGCCCATCGCGGCCTGCGCCTCCACATCCGTCAGCCCCTGGTCGAGTATCATCTGGCCCTCGATCCAGCCCAGGCCGACGGCCGTGAAGTAGAACCCGAATACGCCGATAAAGATGCACCAAAAGCTGAACACGCCAAGCTTCATGCTGTATATCGGCTTGCCGATCATCCTGGGGATGAAGTAGTAGAGGAGGCCCATGAGCGCCACGCTCACGCCTCCCACCAGGTTCATGTGTGCATGGGCCATGGGGTCGATCATATGCCCTGCGTCGCCGGTTTTGTGCAGCCAGTCGAGCGACCAGGGCAGCACCTGGTACACGCCTTGCACTGTCCCGAACAGGAGGCCGGTGGCCCCCACCGCGAAGAACTTGGCGAGCAGGAATTCGCTGTCGCTTGGCCCCTTCTCGGGCCAGATCTTGCGCTCGCCCGACGCCTGGCCCACCGTGACGTATACGTTCGTGACGAAGGTCCAGTAGCCGAGGCCCATGGTAGCGGCGGTCATCGCCATCGGGGCTTTGTGCCAGGCGCCCATCCACTCTCGAGCCGAGTCATATGCCCAGCCCGCGTGCACCATCATGCCCTCGTAGATGCCTATGGAGAGCATGGCAAGATAAAAGCCGAAGACGCCAAGTACAGTAGCCCAAAATGATAGGTTGGTGAGCGACGGGCTGAAGAGGGGCCGCTTCGTGACCCGTGGCAGCACGTAGTAGATCAGGCCGGTCATACTGATGGTGCCCGCGCCCACGATTGTGATGTGGGTTTGCGCCAGGTTGGTGACCATGTGCCCGCCGTAGTCCGCATCGCGCAGCCAGTCTGAGATACCCGGAAGCCTCTGCACGACGCCCTGGATCGCGCTTATTATGAGGGCCGCCGTTGCCGCGTAGAAAAACCTGGGCAAGCCCTGGTCGGCGCTGGCCTCTTGTGCGTGCGATGGCTGGCCTGTGATTGTCGTCGCTGGGGCGCTGTCGGCCAGCCCTCCCCGTGCTGTAATGCTCGCCATGTAATGCCTCTATTCCTCGTCTACGTAGAATTGAAAGTAGATCCTGCCGCCGTACATGCCGTCGGCGGGGATGTCTACCTGGTATGCTCCCGGCTTCCATTTGACCAGGTGTGGCGTGACCAGCATAACTTTGCCGCCCGGCTGTCGGTCGTACTTTAGCTCTCCCGTGGTGGGGTCTCCGATCCGGTAGATGTGGTACTCTGTGGGGTCTCCCAGCGCCGCCGACTGGATCAGTACCGATTGGATCTCGCCAGGCCCCAGGTGAGGGGCCTGGTCCTCGGTGATGACCCCTGGGCTGGTCACAGACAGCAGTTGTACAAGGTTGCTCTTGAATGCCGGGTTATGTGGCTCGTTCAAGATCAGGAATGCGCCGCGCTGGTCGCCCGCGGGCCAGCCCCGCGCGTCGGCGCGGACGCTTCCATAGGCGTCCACGTTCTGCACAGAAGACATAACCCATATCTGTAGAAATGAGAGCGCCACCATAGCCACCGCCATGACGCCCATCAGTATATAGACCCCGAGCCTGACGCGCGGGTTGCCTGTCACTCTATTGAGAGTATTGATCATTCTGCTTGTCTGAGCCGCTTTCCAGGCCGTTTGGCGTTAGCGTGGCATCTCTGCGTCGTTCGGCTTCGGCCTGCGCGTTCACACGCCGCACCACGAAGAGCAGCCCTGCAATTATGGCGAGGGACAGCGCGACCTCTAAAACAAGGGCGAGGGGGCTGTCCCACTGGACGAATCCGAACACTGTTCTAACCGGCTTTCGTAGGGGCATGTGAAACCATGCCCGGTAGTTACGCCAGTACCTCGTATACTTCAATCACCACCGGACTTAGATACGCCGACACATCTTTCTCGAAGTCACGAATCATGGGTACGTTGGCATACGTCTCCAGGTGTTCCAGCTCGTTGAACTGGGAGAACATCGTTACTTTAGAGGAGCCATCGTCACGGCGTTGCAGCCAGACGCCCCCCTTGTGGTAGCCCTCTATGTTCTGGGCCGCGATCTGGGTTCCGTGTACCGCGGCCAGGTATAGATTGTGCCCCGGGTTTAGCTCTTCAGTTCGATCTGGGGGGATAGTAAAGGTGAGTGTTCTCACGTATGCCATGTAGCTCTAGCTCCTGAATGCGTGACTGCTTACTTTAGTGGGTAGGTGGTGAACGGGGCGCTTGAATAGGTGTTGCCAATACCGAAATAGAGCACGGCGGCCAGCACGAAGAGGATCAGCACGCCTCCGAACACTATCCCCCAGGTGAGGTTAGTGGTGTCCTCGCCGGGAGCCTCGGGCTCCTCGACCGGCACTTCCATGCGCGGCTGTTCCGAGTCGCCCGTGCTTTCAGGCCCGCCCGCCCCCGGCTCCGGCGCGAGGCCATACAAAGGCTCATGCTCCGTGACCGCTCTGAGCCGGTGTGCATGCTGTATCTCGTTTTGTTGCTGTCGGGTTTCCTGTTCCATAGGTGTTATTTACCTTTGTAGGGGCGGACCCACGCGTCCGCGCTGTTACCGATGTAAAGACGATCCCGAAGAGGGCGGGCACGTGAGTCCGCCCCTACACGCACAATCAGTAGTCGTAGTTGAAGATGAGGGTGACGATTGGGTAGCCAACCATGAACGTGGCGACCACCAGGTAGAAGAGGAGCAGGAAGCGCGGAAGCGGGCCGTTACTCTCCTGGGTGATACCCGCAAAGTCTTCGACGTTGCGGCCTACCATATCCGGCAGGTTGCGGCGGTCGCGCCCGGCCTGGGTCCACGTAATGATGGCAGCCGTCAGCAGTAAGACGACAAACCAGACCACTAATTCAATCAGTGGGTTCCAGTTCCAGGGTTTTATGGGGTCGCCAGGATTTGGAAATGGCATGCTTTACTCTGCTCCTTCCATGTTACGCGCTCGCAATCTTGCCGCCGGTGGCTTTGCGTGCCAGCGCCGGGTCGGGCTGGACCGAAACTCCTGGGGCTGCCTGCGCGCCTGCTAGCATGGCGCTCGATGCCTGCTGTGCCGTGTTCTGCTTTGCGTCGTACTCGGCCATGATCGCATCGTAGTCGTCAGCGCTCTCCAGCATTGTGTACTTGGAAGCCTCCACATTGTTGAATTGGCCGGTCTTGAGCGCCCACACTCCCCACAAGACGCCGAGTACGACGGTTACGAGCGCCCCGACCAGCATCCAGTTGGCGACTGCCAACTCGTCTCCGCCGAGGTTGTCGTGCGCCCATGCGCGAGAAGGTGCCAGCGCTACGCCTATCGTGCCTACTATAAGCACGATTCGCGCCGCAGTTCTGTGTCCTGATTGGTTGATCGTCTTCTTCATAATGCCTTCTGCTTTCCGGCTACGGGTTCTCTTGATCGGGGGCGACCGGGTCGACGACCGGGGTAGCGTCGATAGGAAGGATGTCGGGTGGGCTGACCATCATCGTGGGATCAAGGTCGTCGGTGAGAAGTCCGCCGTTCGGGATCGTCCGGATGAAGTTCGTAACGTCCCAGATGTCGTTGACGGTGAGCATGTCGCCCCAGGCGGGCATCGCCGTGCCGTCCACGCCTCTCAGGATAGCGTCGTAAAGCTCGCCGTC
>JBAURA010000612.1:0-10710 GCA_049580985.1 Chloroflexia bacterium | reverse complement strand
GGGCCTCGATCTCCACCCCTTGCGCCATACCTCGTCTCCCGGCGCTCGCACGGGCATGAGCGCCTGGGTCGAGGTCAAGCCTGATGGGCCGCGTGCGACGCTGTCCGGCCTCAAGGGTACGGTCGTTTATACCGACGGGCCCGTTGGTGACAGCCAATGTATTCCTGGTGTTCTGCCGCTTCATTATTCCTTTCACTTTCAGCGGCTAGAGGAAACGGGCCGCCCGCCAAACCGTGCTGGCGACGTACTGCTGGACCTCCTCTGTCGCCCCACCGATCACTTTAAGCCTGCGCGAGAGGCCGACGAGCGCGAAGTGGTTCACCGCCGCGCTTGGGTAGTCGAGAAACTCTACCGGGTCCAGGCCGTCGCAGGCGGCCTCCGCACCCTCGACCAGCACCGAGGCCACCACTGGCAGAAGCTCCAACAGTATACTCTGCACGATTAGCCCGTAGCGGTCGCGTTCGCGGCATTTCCGCCGCAGGTACCATGTACCCCAGCCGACGTGCCGGTGCTCATCCCGCTTGATATTACGAAACCCTTCGGCGATGTCGGGTAAGATCGAATTCTTCTCGAAGTAGTCGAGCAGGAAATGCATGCCGGTCAGACCCATCGTGCCTTCGATGACCAGATGGTAGATCGTTACGGCCTCCACTTTCGCGTCGATGTCGCGCGGGTCCAGCCGCAAGCGGTCCACCGCCCGCATCAGCCTGCGGTCGAAAAGCTCGGTGAAGGCATCGTTGCAGCGCGCGCGAGCGTCGGCGATGGCCTTATTGCCGGCATTTTCGTCGGGCAGGAGGACCTCACGCCAGAATCGGTCGAAGAACTGCATGTGCCGCGCCTCGTCTACCTGTTGCGTCGCCAGGAACGCTGCCTCCTGGTCATCGTCGGCGGACATGATGATCGGCGCGAACGCGGAGGCAACGCGCTCCTCGCCCGCGAAGAACGGCGCGATGCTCCGGATCAGCATCGAGCGTTGGTCCTCATGCATCGCGGCCCAGTCTCGGCGGTCCCGCTCGAAATCGAAAGCGCCCGCGGCCCACTGCCGGCTCTCCCACATAAAGTAGAGCCTGCGCGGCCCCACCGGCTCCACCCGATCCAGGTTCGAGTCCGCGACACTCGCCGGATCGACCTGTTCGCTGTCGTAGAGAGAGTTCACCGGTTTACTGCTCCTCAGGTATATGTTCCTGCGTCGGCCCTGACTAGATAGTGGAGGTGCCGTTCGTGAAGCGCTCTTCTTGAGCGACATAGTAATCCGCCACCCGGACTTTAGACCGCGCTATCGTTGCAAGCCGCCGGCCGAAGCCCGCGAGAGCTCATGCTGGCAACACGAGCCTTGCACGTACTTATAGCACAATGAACGTGTCGTATCAAGCCCTGGGCCAAGCCGTGATGGCGGCCCTCAAGGGCGCTCAGGCGCACTCTCACTGACTGTAGTCGCAATGTCTTCACCGTTCGGGACGTGCCGGCTCCTCCCTATTTGGCTATCACAAGTATCCCTTCTTTAGATGCTTTTCCCGGTCGGCCCTGGCTATGTCAGTTGACGCTAAGAACGCGAATCGTGTATAATACGCCTCAACCTGAGAGGTTGTTTATATCTATGCCTGGCAGGTGATATCTCTCTGGATTGCGTCGCGCACTTTCGATTAACCGATCCAAGTTCTGACTATTCATGATACTCTGTAGGAGGCCAGCATGCAGAAACGGCCATTTGTTATAATAGTCGTTGGGCTTCTGTTCGTCTTGACGTTAGCCGGCTGCGGGAGCACATCCACCCCGCAAACTTCGGTGACACCCACAGGGAATGGAGCGACCGGCGGGACCTGGGACAAGGTCAAGGCGGAAGCACGGGTTATCGTCGGTATCGGGCAGGAGGCCGCTCCCTTTGGCTTCCGAGAAAATGGCGAGCTTGTCGGTTTCGACGTCGAGATTGTCCGTGCCGTGGTCAAGCGCCTGGAGACGTATGCCGGGGGGCCAATCGCTCTTGAGTTCAAGGCTGTTACCGACGAGACGCGGATAAGCTGGGTCCAGTCGGGAGAAGTGCACATGTCCCTGGCTCATACGAACATTACTCGCAAGCGTCTTGACAACATCGATTTCACCGTTCCTTACGGGTGGGATGGCAAAGGCATTCTATACCGCACAGCCGATGGCAAGCGCGACCTGGCCGACTTTGCCGGTAAGTCTATAGGTATCAAGCGGTCGTCGTCCTCGGAGGGGGAGATCCAGGCGTACTTTGCCGCTCAAGGTTGGGCAGCCCCCGTCCTCAAGCAGTTCGACAATCACGCCGCAGGTATCCAAGCTCTAATCGACGAACAAATCGATGGGTTTACGGATGACAACTCGATCATTATCAACACGGCGGTAGTAGGTGGGCACAAGGTAGGCTCCGATGGCGAGCTTGTGGTCACAGACACCCCCTATTCGCCAGCTTACTTTGGTATTGGCGTTCCGCAGAACGATTCGCAGTGGCGTAACGTTCTGAATTATTCACTTCACGATCTCTGGTCGAGCGGCGAGTACCATACCATATATAACAAGTGGTTCGGTCCCGACTCGCGGTGCCCGATCCCGCTCAATAATCATCAAATGGAGCCGTTCGTCAATGGTTAGTGCCAATTCCGCTGTCGGCCACAGGAACCTGTACCCAGGGTTGATCCCTGGTGGTTCCTTGCGAAGGAGGCTACGTCGTGGATGAGATGCATCAGGATCGCCTGGAATTCAACGTAGCGGAGTTGGACGTGACGATAGAAGAGGGCGTCAATTTAATGTGGCAAGGGAGAAAGATGAACTCAGGCCCGCTGATCATCTCTCTCGGTAAGGCGGGTAGCTGTGGGGTTATCGACTATGATGCAGGAGAAGTGAACGTCGAGTTTCGGGTGCAAATCCTGTTCCCTGAGCTTGCCGAAATGCTGAGCGACCTGGGTGTGGACCCCGGTATCGTTGCGCCTATCGAAGGGGTCATCCGCTCACGAGGCTCGGTGTTCGACGATCACAGCCTGCGCCTTTCGGGCAAGGGGGAGCTTGAGGAGCACCGGCTCTTCGACGTAGAAGAGACGCGCATCGATATTTGCGCCCCCAGCCAATGAAAGCCCGACTTTAGCTCCCGGTCGGGGGCGCAAATCCGCGAAGCTCTCTTCGGCGGCGAACCCGTTAGCTGGGGCTTCAATCCCAATGAGAAGCGCATCGTGCTGACACTTCCCAAGTCGCTTGGCGGCGAGACACACACTCTCCGCATCGCCGGCAGCTATACGTTCGTCGCCCCGACCGACGAACAGACAGTCACCGTATCACCCTCTACTTGAACCCACCGAAGCCAGGATCGATAATGGATAATGCGCTGCATCGATGAACATGCGCCCAATGTGCTGCAACTTGATGCCGTAGCCAAGCAGTTTGGCACGAGACGCGTCCTGGGAGATGTTTCGTTCAAGCTGCGCCAACGCGATGTGCTCGCGCTCTGTGGCGAATCGGGCTGCGGCAAGACCACAATAATTCGTATTATTTCCGGCCTTCTAAAATTTGATGCCGGGCAACTGATGGTCGGTGGCACGACGGTCCAGGCTCAAGATCCCTACCCTGCCGATCTCTATGGCCGGATAGGGGTGATTTTCCAGGATCACAATCTCTTCCCACACATGACGGCGCTCGAGAATGTAATTCTCGGATTACGCGAGTTTAAGCAGCTAACGAAGCGCTCGGCCATCGAGCGTGGCATGTCTGAGCTGGAGCGTATGGGCGTGATGCCCCTCGCACAGCGATACCCCTCCACTCTCTCGGGCGGTGAAAGGCAGCGCGTGGCTATCGCGCGCGCCCTGGTCATGGACCCGTTGCTGCTGCTCTTAGACGAGCCGACCGCGAATCTCGATCCGGATCGTGTTGGCGAGGTCTGTGACCGTATTCTGGAACTGGCGACCACCGGCACGACCATGCTTCTGATTACCCACAGCTTGGAGCTTGCCTGTCAGACTGCTAACGTCTTCGCACTATTACAGGACGGAACGTGCCGGTTCTCGGAAAGCCCTGAGATCCTTGATACTTTGCGCTCACGGCGCAGTTGATCCACATGGATTTCAGTAAATACGTATTCGGCTCTCCCTATTTCGAATGGCTATCCCGTGGATTGCTGATGACGGTGATAATTTCGATCATCAGCGGTTTCTTAGCAGCCATCATCGGCTTCGTAGTGGTGCAATGCCACATCTCGGCCAGGGCATGGCTACGTGTTATTGGAGCGGGGTTCGTGATAGTGTTTCGCAACTTGCCGCTCGTCCCCCTGCTGCTCTTCCTGACTTTTGGTCTGCCAGGTCTATGGTCGCAGTTTTGCGGTTGCCCCTTTCCACGAGGGCTTGAGCTGCATCTTCTCCTGCTGGGTCTGGCGCTGAACACAAGCGCATATCTCGCCGAGATTCTGCGAGCCGGGGTGGCAGCGGTCCCCTCACAACAGATCGATATCGCAAGAACCCTTGGGCTTTCCCCTGGTACGATCCTTCGGCGCGTGATCTACCCCCAGGCAATACGTATTGTGGCCCCAGGTCTGGCCTCGCGCTTTATCCACAATATGAAGAACTCGACCCTGGCGCTCATCGTGCCTTTGCCCGTGGACATGATGGAGGTTGTTGGTCAGGCTGGCCGCATCGCGGGGCAGACATTCTCGTGGGCAGAGCCGCTGATTTTCGCAGCCTGCATCTATCTGCTGTTGTCAATTGGGCTGGGCAGCCTGCTCAATCGCTGGGCCACGCGTGAACAGGCCCGAATTGTCTCGGGGCCGTGATGCTGATGACTTTGTGGGACATATTTGCCGTGCTGCTCTTCGGCTATCCTCTGCCGCCGGAGATGCTCGATCCTCGTTTCCCGGCCTTTTTACAGCGCTCCGGCGGGCTGCTGCTGACAGGGCTTATCAGCATTATTAGCTTCAGCATAGGCACCGGTATTGGCATTGTCTTAGGGCTGTGCCAGCGCGAAAACCCCGAAGAGCTACGAGAGGATAAGCCAGGCCGGTTCTTCGCCTGGGTGCTACGCAATGCCGCGAAGGGAATCGTGGTAGGCATCCGTAGTCTGCCCATCATGCTGCTGATCTTGTTAGTATTCTATCTCCCTTATCCCCTTGCCGGGCTGAGATACCCCGGCATTGTATTGGCTATAGCGGCCTTCTCTCTTTATGCCGGTGTCTATCTCTGCGAAATCATGCGCGCAGGGCTTCGGTCGATGGACCCACGTTTGCGAGATGTTGGTCAGGTTCTAGGGTTGACCCCGCGCCAGATCCTGTTTCGGATAGAGTTACCGCTTATTTGTCGTGCCATGATGCCTGACATAGTGAATGTGGCGGTCACCGTGTTCAAGGATACGTCGGCGCTTGCTGTAGTAGCGGTGCCCGAGCTTACTTATACCGCCCGGCAAATGTTGATGGCGGAGCCTCTGAATTATGGGATAGTGTTACTCATTGTTCTCGCGTATTACTGGGTGCCTGCCACTATCTTGTCGGCGTTCGCACTTCATAGAGAGCAACGCCGAGTACGGTTGGAAGCTCTCTAAAGGATCGCCGGAGAGACTGCTCCTACAAACCAACTGTGCCTACACTGCTTGACACCACCCGGCCTTTGTGCTCTAATGAATCCATTGTTGTATATGACGAAGCGTCTGGCTGCGTTGCCCAAGCCTGTAATAGCAAGCCTTGCTCGGCGGCTCGAAGCGGTGGCGAGCTACGGAAGGCCCAGGTGATCTCATCGGTTGTCTGAGCTTATTCGTACGTGCCGACCGCTTTCCAGCCGGAGTAGTCTAATGTATAAGCATCGCGACCGCACTGGTACGAAGTCCCGCTCCGCAGCGGCGGGAGGTGTGCGCGCTGGTGGAACCTCAACCCTCTACTCGCTCGACGCCGCCCTGGGGACGATCTGGCCCTCAACCCACACGCTCCTCCCCGAAGACGTCCTGGCTGAGTTTGCCGACGAAGCGGCAGCGGCTGATGAGCAAGGCGTCTTGTCGCGGGCCACGATAGACCGGCTTCGCGGCACCGGCTACTTCGGTCTGCCGGTGCCGGTCGAGTTTCAAGGAGGTGGGGCCGGCCTGCTCGAATGCGCCGCCGTCCAACGCCGGCTCGCTATGGCCGATCCAGCGCTGGCGATTGCGGTGAACATGCACCTCTTCTCGCTTGGTATGGCCGTAGAGCACTGGCGCCGGCACCACGACTCCTGCGGGCTGCTCCTGGAGGCTATCGCGTCGCAGAACCGCATCGTCGCTTCCGCGTTCGCCGAGCCTGGCCTCGGCGGCGCTCTCCTCCGGTCGACCGCGAAGGCGAGACGCACTGCGGGCGGGTACCTGGTCACGGGCGTCAAGTCACCGTGTTCGCTCGCTGCCTACTGCGACCTCGTATCTTTTCAGATGCAGGCCGACCCCGCCGAGCCGGAGGGGCTGATGATGGCGGCGATTCCGGCCCGGACCCAGGGCGTCCGGGTCGAGCGGACCTGGGACTCGCTAGGGATGCGCGCTTCCGGCTCGGACACGTTGCTGCTAGAGGAGTGCTTCGTCCCTGACGAACTGATCTTCCATCGTTGCGAGCCGGGCGTCGATGACGACGATGTCTTCGCCGCCGGTCTTGTCTGGTTCTGTGTCACGACGACGGCAACTTATCTCGGCCTGGTGAAGGCGGCCATCGACGCCGCGTGCAGCGACCTGCGCCGTTCCACTCTCTCCCATCTTGGCTCGGCGCGTGCCGATCTGCCAAGCGTGCAAGGACAACTAGGGGAGTTCGTCGCACCAACGTTGGCGTTAGAGGCCGCCTGTGCCGCCGTCGCCGAGCGGCTCGACAGCAGGCAGCACGACCCGCGCAGCCTGGTGCCAACCGCCATCGCAATTAAGCACGCCTCCATCGATGCTTGCATCCGCGCGGTGGAAGGCGCGGCTGAGCTAGTCGGTGGCAAGTCGTATGCACGTACAGGGAAATTAGCGCGTCTATGGCGCGACGTGCAAGCCGTGCGCTTCCATCCCCCTACCCGCCTGGCGACCCGGCAGATGCTCGGGAAATGGACACTCAAACTTCCTTTCTCGTTCGAGCTTGACGAGCGCCCAAGCGTCACCGATCCGCCGGGAGACGCGCCTGCATAGCCGACCGCTTCGCGGCCCCGGCCCGATCCACTTAGCGGGCCGCGAGCACCTTGCCGCTGGCTCGTATGGCGGCCTCTAGCACGTGCACGTCCTCATCTGAGAGAATCGCAGGCGGGGTCAGGCGCGTGACTGTAGGGGCATTCATTGAGTGCGTAAGGATCACTCGTTGATCAAGCATCGTGCACAGGAAATCGAGCGCCAGGTAGTCCGCGTTCCACTCGATAGCGATGAGCAGCCCCGATCCGCGGACCTCGCGGACGAGCGACGGGCAGGTGTCCTCCACGGCCTTCGTGATGGCCTGGAGCAGCCGGTCGCCCAGGGCTGCGGCCCGTGGAATGATATTCTCCTCCTCGATTGTCTCGACGGCCGCCTTCGCGGCGGCCATAGCGATTGGGGCACCTGAGAAGGTGGAAGCGTGGATAAGCGGGTCCTGACTGAGCCGGCGGAACGCGGCCTCCGAGCCGACAACGGCGCTGACCGGGACGACCCCGCCGGTCAGGGCTTTCCCAACGAGAAGGACGTCCGGTACGACGCCTTCACGATCTACTCCCCACCAGGCACCGAGGCGGCCCAGCCCCGTTTGAATCTCGTCGATGATGAGGAAGGCACCGTGGGCACGACACGCGCGCTCGACCTCGCTCAAATAACCCTCGGGCGGGACGACCACGCCACCTTCCGCCTGCACCGGCTCGAGTATGACACAGGCCTCAGGGCCTCGGCTGAGTGCGTCTTCGAGGGCGTCTGCGTTTCCGAA
The DNA here is from genome assembly GCA_049580985.1 of Chloroflexia bacterium. Lineage (GTDB taxonomy): Bacteria > Chloroflexota > Chloroflexia > QHBQ01 > JADMIH01 > JADMIH01. Next base: position 2,855 of record JBAURA010000612.1, on the reverse strand, counting down.
GGGCACGAACTCGACCTCGTTCAGGAGCGGTTGGAACGGCTGCCGGTATACCTCCCGGCCCGTCACGCTGAGAGCCCCGAACGTCATGCCGTGATAGCCGTTATCCATGGAGATGATGCGCTTCCGCCCCTCCAACCGGGCCAGTTTGAGCGCGGTTTCGACGGCGTCCGCCCCTGACACGCCGAAGTAGACGTAGTCCAGGCCCTCCGGAGCCACGCGAGCGAGTGCCTCGGCGGCTTCGGCCATAGGCCGGTTGAGAAGGAAGCGCGTTGAAAGCGGGTGCGAGCGGACCTGCTCGACCACCGCCTCGACGACGCGCGGGTGGCAGTGGCCGAGAGTAAACACCCCGTAGCCGCCGCAATCCAGGTACTTCTCCCCGTTGTCGTCCCATACGTGCGGTCCATATGAGCGCACTTCGACCGCCGCGCGCATGAGCCGGGCCAGGCGCGCAAGTCCGACGCTCAGGTGGCTCCGATACGCGTCCAGTACCTTATCACGCCTCGCCAGCACCTCGCCGAACTCGTCAATTGTTTGCTCGATCATGAAGCCACCTATTCTCCTACTTCTATGCAGTGGTGGATGCACATCCTCGCAGCCCCCACTCTGAAAGCAAACAGGGTTGCAGTGCTATCAGCGTTCGGCACCATCGAGCGGACCCCAGTTGGAGGGCAGCAACGCGGGTAGCCCTAGCTCCGCCAGAAGCGGGAGCCAGCGCCTCGTCAGACTCAGCATCCCAAACGCCCCTTCCGGCGACCTCAGCACAGGCAACACGTGGTCGTACCCAAGTATACCTTCCGTCTCCCCTACGTACCCCCGAAAGCGCCCGAGCCACTCGGCTGCCGTGTGTTCGTTGACTTCCAGCGCCTCGTTCGCCAGTGAGAGCGCCTGGGCAATCTCAGTCGGGGCCAATCCGGCTAAATAGTCGAACGATACCGAAGAATCCTCGTCGAAATCGATCTCCCCTTCGCGTGCCAGGCTCCGGATCGAAAGGCAACCCAGCACGACGTATCGCGCCTGGTATGCCGCCACCATATACTGCCCAGCCCCCAGCGCGCCTTCGACATCCTCAAGTCCGGCCTGCACCGAATTCAAGTAGCGTATGGTACCGTAGGCACGTAGCGCCACCCGTCGCCGCACATCGCTAATGTGGCTCATGCCGGCCATGTCAGTAATATGGATCATGCCTTTCTCGCGACGATGGATAACCAGGTCATGTCCTCGATGAAGAGGGCAGCTATATTGGAGGGTGGTGGCTCGTCCAGCGCGCCTTCCCATATTGGACCTCCAGGCTCGGAAGGCTCAGAGGGTTTGGGAGGCTCAGGAACGGCCGGCGTGCTTCCACGGAGTTCGATGCCACGCATGTTCCAGCGGCTCACCAGCGTCCGGGTGTCTAGGTCGCGCGACTTCACACCAGGCAGATACCACAACTGAGCCGAGAGGTCGGCCAACTCATTGTGGTGGTTGCCCCCCAGGACGCCGAGCGCGGCCATCAACTCTTCGCAACGCGCTATGTAGCCTCGCGCCTCCCCCTCGGTCGTGGGCCCCCTCATTGCCTCCCCCAGCGCCGCCATGCCCTCATCGTCCCCCAATGTGCGGAGTTTCTCGGGCAGCCACTTAGGCCCGAAGTAGAGATGGCCGGCAGCGGCGGCACGGCTTTCGAGCGTTGCGAGCACAGCCTCGTAGTGGCGCTGCGCGGCGAGCAGAGGCTTGGCACTGGCCAGCCACCGGCCTCCTACTTGCCTTCGGACCGATTCGACCCGCCACCATTGAGCGGCCCGTTCGGCCAGCCACGACTCGCGGAACTCGGCCATCCAACAGTCCCACCCGTCCCGTGCGCTCAACATCAGACCATAGCCTAGCCTTGTGCAGCGGAATAAGTCTGAAATGCGCCGCCGCCATTGCGCTCGGTCGAGGGAACCGGCAGGAGGCCAGGGTTGGTCTCTGAGCCTGCTGGCCCAGTGCTTGACCTCGGATGCCGCAAAGTAGGCCGCGTCTACCAGCACCCCGTGCGAGAACGCCGGTATCGGAAGTCTGGGGACCTCGCGGTCAACTACGATATTGACGTCGAGGTCGCTACGTTCGTTGCCGTAGCCATGCAGGATGGAGCCTGTCGCCACCACCAGGAGCGGACGACCGTACAGATCTTCGACTGCGGCGACGAGCATCTCGCTCGTCATGCCTCGAGGTGCGAGAAATGCCTCCAGCCTCCCGGCCAGGGCTTCGTCCCCGATCATCTCACCCCTTGTACGCTTGCCTCCCGCTCCGCTTCGGAGGCTGCTTCTGACCCGAGTGAGTGGAGCATCTTCAGCGAGTTATCGCGGATGGCCCGTTCGGCGATGGGGTTGATCATCTCGCTCAACATAGGAATGCCGATATCGAATTGCACCGCCAGGGTAGCCCGGCAAGTGTCAGCGGTCAGAGGCTCGAGTTGCCAGTAGCCTTCGAACTCTGCCAGGTCGCCTTCGATCTGGCGATAATCAATACGGTAGCGCTCGTGATCGATCTCTTCACGCTCGACCCAACTCATGACGCAGCCCTTGAGGTCGACCTCCCAGGCGAGGTGCCGGTAGTTGGGGCCATGCTCAAGCACTTTCAGCGACCGCACATGCTCCATCAGACGCGGGTATGCCTCGACGTCGTTCACGACTTCCCAGACCATGTCTACAGGCGCCTGCATGATCTCATCAACTTCCACTAAAGGCATTAGCCATCCCTCCTCCGGCTTGTGCGCGGCTCGCGCTAACCCAGCCGTATCGCGGACCAAATTATAGCATCGTTTAAGCTCCAATGTCAAACGCACATTGGCTGTGGCCTTACGGTAGAAAGGTCGTAGGGGCACCCCTTGTGGGTGCCCT
>JBAURA010000611.1:0-2107 GCA_049580985.1 Chloroflexia bacterium | reverse complement strand
GGGCTGGCCCGCCGTGACCACCAGCACGGGCATCCGGCGCTCAGCAGCAGCAAGGGCAGCAGCAAGGCCCGCCACGCCGCTGCCTACCACCACCAGGCGGTCTTCGGTGCTGTCGGCTGGACTGCCTTCACCGTAGAACATTGATTGATCCTTTCGAGACGAAGGACGAAGGACGAAGGACGAAGGTAAGTCGTATCCTCATAGTCATCGCCCTTCATCCTTCGTCCTTCGTCCTTCGTCCTTCGTCCGTCTTTCGTCCTTCGTCGTTCCCGCATGCCAGGGAAGCTCGCGCTCCCAGGTGCCCGCGATTGGGCCGGCGAAGCGATAGAGGTCGCCGGGGCGGCCAACGCGGCCCCCCCCGCCGGAGCGCTTGCCTGTGGGCACGAGAGCGCCGGACGCGAAGAGTATGGAGAACGCCTTTTTGAAGTTGCTCGTGTGCAACCGCAGGATCGCGGGGTCGAGTATGCCGGCGTAGATATCGCGCAGTTCGGGGAGGGTGAACTCTTCCGGGAGGAGCTGGAAAGCAACCCACGAGTAGCGGAGCTTGCTGCGGATGCGGTCCATGCCGGTGCGGAGTATATCGCCGTGGTCGAACGCAAGCTGCTCCGGTAGCACGCTGCGGACGGGCCACCACTCGGCGCGGAGGACCCCGCCACCCGGCACGAGGCTGAGGTGGTCGCTACGGACGAGGGCCACGTGGGCGACGGAGACGACGCGGCCACGGGTGTCGCGTCCGGGGTCGCCGAACGTCCCTAGCTGGTCGAGATACCAGTCGTGGGCGTCCAGGCCGGCTTTGTTGTGGAGCGCGCGGCGGGCGGCAGCGTCGAAGGTCTCCTCGGAGCGGGCCAGTACGCCGGGTAAAGCCCATTTGTAGCCGAAAGCAGGGTCATCGGTCTGCACGAGAAGTACCTGCCACATATCCTCCACGCGCGCGGCCTCGCGAACGGTGAAGAGGACAACGTCCACCGCCACTACAGCGTTCGGTTCGAGGACAACTGGGGTTCGAATCATCGAATTCTACTCTGCAAGATTATAATCCTTCGTAGTTCATTGTAGCAGAGGATATGATGGTTGTCAAGGTATGATATTATGGGCGAAATCGAAGTGCCGGTGTTTTATATGCGGTTCTTGCTCCATCGAAGATTGAGGAGTAGCGGCGATGAATGACGAGCGCGAAAAGAGCGGCGAGGAAAGCGCCAAGAAAGAGTTGATTGCAGCCGTCTTTGCGCGCGCAGCCTCTAACTATGAGCGCATCAAGTACTTCTGGCCCATGGGGCGGCTCCTGGTGGAAAAGGCGGCGATCCCTCCAGGAGCAGATGTGCTCGACGTCGCTTGCGGCCGGGGTGCGGCGCTCTTTCCGGCTGCCGAGCAGGTTGGTCCGACAGGGCAGGTGATCGGCGTCGATTTGTCGGCTCCCATGGCCGAGCAGACAGATGCGGAGATCCAGCGTCGCGGGCTATCGAATGCCTCTGCCCGCCAGATGGATGCCGAGCGCCTCGAATTCCCTGAAGCGTCGTTCGATTACGTCCTGTGCGGCTTTGCGCTCGCTTTCTTCCCTCGGTTGGAGCGAGCTTTGGAAGAATTCAGCCGGGTGCTGAAACCCGGCGGGCGCCTGGCCGCCTCCACCTGGGGCGACGAAGATCCTCACTGGCACTGGTATGGCGATATGTGCGCCGCCTATGGTATTGGGGTGAAGATGCTAACCCAAAGCCTCGACACGCCGGACGAGCTTCGAGTTGCATTGCAGCGTTCAGGGTTTACTGACATCCAGGTAAGCACCGTACCGTTCGATATGATCTACGCGGACGAAGAGGAATGGTGGATGACGAAATGGTCCATTTCAGGAAGGGCTACGCTTGAGCAAATGGAGCCTGCGGTACTGGCCCGTTTCAAGGCGGAGGCCTTCGAACATATGCAAGCCATCAAGCAACCCGATGGCTTCCACGAGCAGCTACAAGCCCATTTCGCGATTGCAGCCAAATCCGCACCCATAGGCCCATGACCGCCTTCGATATCGGCTCTAAGCCCCTCACATGCGATGAGGGGTTTATTCTTTGTGTACAATAATCAGGTATGAAAAGGCGACCGCATCCCAACAAAATAGAGG
>JBAURA010000610.1:0-2746 GCA_049580985.1 Chloroflexia bacterium | reverse complement strand
GAGACAGTCCGCGAAGGCGGACTTCGTTTGCGTAGCCCGACAATTTATTGTCCGGGCGGTGTCTGCAAAGGTGAGTGAGTAATTAACCAAACAAACGCTTGTTTGGTTAATTATATCCATAGGAGGTTAGGTTGGTATGGGCCGTGCCCTGTTCTTACACTTCGCTTGTCTGGCGCTCATGGGCCATAAGCTCGGCTGGTTCGGAGTCGATATGCAGTTCGTTGTGCGGAATGGGACATGTGAACGTGATGCTGGTGCCCCGGTTGGCACTCGATTTGATCACCATCTCGCCCCTGGCTTCGCGTATCCGCTGGTGCATCGATTGCAGTCCGATCTTCTCGCCGGCGCGCTCTTTCCGCATGGCTTCGTTCAGGTTGAAGCCTTTGCCGTTGTCGGTGATGCTCATAACGAGGTTGTTGTCTTCAATCGAGAGGGCTATCTCGGCGCGGCTCGCACCCGAATGCTTGCGGATGTTGGCAAGCGACTCCTGGGCAAGCCGGTACATGAGCAGCTCGATGTAGGCAGGCAGGCGCGTGCGTAGCTCGTTCTTGACGGTGGACTCTATGCCCGTTATCTCGGAGAAGCGGTCTAAGTGGTCGTGCAAGGCGGAAGTAAGGCCGTAAGTGTTCAGGATCTCCAGGCTGAGCACGGAGAGGATGCCGCGCACCTCCTCCACTATGCCCACTATGGTATCGCGCACGTAGTGTAGCTCGCTTCCCGCCTCCTCGTGGTCGCCGCGCTCGTACCGCCTTAGCGCCCTGTCGAGAGCCAGCAGCGACACGCCCAACGATTGTAGCGGCCCGTCGTGGATCTCCATCGACAGCCGCCTGCGCTCGGCCTCCTGGGCGGTGAGGAGCTGCGCCAGCAGTTGGGTCTGCGCGGCGGCGCTCTCTTGCAGATTGCGCTCGGTCTTGACGCGCTCTTCAAGCTCCTGCTGGGCGGCGGCATAGAGGCGGGCGTTTTGCAAGGCCAGGGAGGCCAGCTTGGCGAACCGCTCCAGGAGGGCCACTTCGTCCGGGCCGACCTTGCGCCCCTGGTCGAAGAAGGCTACGCCGATCACGCCTATCACTTCGCTACCTACCTGGAGGGGGATGCCCGCGATCCCCTGTATGGCCATATAGTCAAAGTCTTTGCGGCGGCCAGACCAGGTGTGATAGTCGTCTACGGCCAGCACCTGACCCGTCTGCCACACCCGTCCGGCGATCCCTTCGCCCCGCCGTAGCTTATAGCCCGCCTTTGTCCCGAAGGAGCCTGTCCCAATACGTATAGCCAGGTGCGGCTCGGAGATCCGGTCGTTACCAGGCTCCACCAGGTAGAGGTAGGCGTGGGGCGTATCGAGCAGGGCGGCGGCCTTGCTTACCAGCGTTTCCAGGAGGCTTTCAGGGTCGGGGCGGTTGAGGATGCCGAGGGCGATGTCGTGGAGCGCGACCAACTCCTCGTTATGACGCACCAGCGCCTTTTGCACCTTCATGCGCTCCGCAAGCTCCTGCTGGGCGGCGGCGTAGAGGCGGGCGTTTTGCAAGGCCAGGGAAGCCAGCTTGGCGAGGCGCTCGAACAAGGCTACTTCCTCGGCGCTGATGCTTCGATCCGGCTCGACGTAGGCCATCCCCAGCACCCCCACTACTTCTTCACCTACCATAAGGGGCACCGACAGGGCGGCGTGGATAGGCATGTAGTCGAGCGTAGGCCGGCGGCCACGCCACCGGCTGTAATCGTCTACTTTGATCGTCTCGGCTGTGCGCCATACCTGCTCGGTGAGGCCGTCGCCGAAGGGGAGGGGCCGGCCCACTTCTTCAGAGAAGAAACCGGAGCCCGCGGGCATCAACAGATACTTTTCGCCCTGTTCGTTCTCCTTGACCACACACACGAACACGTGCGGCGTGTCGAGCAGGGAGGATGCCCTGTTGACTATCGCTTCGAGGAGGCTATCGTGATCTAGCCGGTTGATGATGCCGAGGGTCGTTTCGTGGAGGGCAGCCAGCTCTTCGTTCTGGCGGCGTAGCGCCTCTTCAGCCTGCCTACGCATGCTGATGTCGTGAACGATTGAATAGAGGTAGGTTTGCCCGTCGAAGGAGATCGGACCTGAATACACTTCTATGTCGCGTATCTCGCCGGAAGCAAGCCGGTCCTTGTACCGGAAATAGGTGCGCTCCTCCTGGCGGGCGCGTTCCATCTCAGCGAGCGACTCTTCGCGAGTCAGGGTGCTGAGGTGGGCGATATTCATGCCAAGCAACCGGTCGAGGGGGTAGCCGTAGAAGTCGGCCGCGGACTGGTTGGCATCTATGATGCGCCCATCCGTGGAGTCGACTATGAGCTGGATGGCGCGATTGCGCTCGAACATCTGCCGGTAGCGCTCGCTCGATTCGCGCAGGGCTTTTTCGGCCTTGAGCAGTCCGGTGGCGCTGCGGTGAATCAGCCAGTAGAGGAGGAGGGCGTTAGCGGCTATGTAGAGCCAGCCCTTGATAGTCTGGAGGAAGGAGCGAAGGGCGTCGTCGGTGACGAGGGCATCGACCAGCCTGTCGGTGACAAGGATCCATAGCGCGCCTACGACCAGGTAGACGAGCACGATTCTCGTGGTGAGCAGCATGAGCCGGGTAGGCTTGGGAGCATTGGGCAGGTATTTCATGCGTATTCCCTCGCACTCAGCGGTATGTCCACCGGTTCATGCTTCGCACATGGCATACAATCAACTGCCGGTGGTCAAAGCCGCCTGTCGCTTACGAGGTCATTGTATAGCAGCGTATGC
>JBAURA010000609.1:0-5336 GCA_049580985.1 Chloroflexia bacterium | reverse complement strand
GTGTACACGAAGGGATACAACATTCAATTACATAAAAGAAGCTCGCCTGCTATGGCGTACGCACGAACGCTCGAATAGTATTTACTCGTGATGCCTCTTAATCAGTGGGCTCAAGGTCCAAGTCCTTGGCGGCTCACCAAGAATTGTGTGTAAATAGGCATGAAAAAGCCCCCTCAGTCTATCTGAGAGGGCTACTTTTTTGCGTTTACGACAGTTAGGTTGTGCGTGACACCAGTGGGGAGAGACACACGAGGAAGTGGCTGCTGGAATGACGCAATATGGCGAGGGGGCTGCTTCCATTAGAACATAGAAGTGGGTTTTGCGTAATATGTAGCAGCCGTCAGGGCAATCCTGCGGCCAAGTGTAGACAGGTAGGATGTCTTACTGGTGAGCCTCGATCCTGGAGAAGAGCCGTCGCATTGCAGCCAAGACGTTTGACTTTCTAGAACTAATGTGCTATAATTTAGAATAGACAGCCTGCTCGATCCTGATGCCGATCTCGATTTTTCCAGGGGCGAGCGCGAGAAGAAGTAGATGTGGAGGGATGAGACGATGTGTGGCAGATATGACCTGAATGCTACTGCATTGGCGATAGCAGCGCGGTTTGGACTATCAGCGCGTGTTGAGGATGGTAAGGGTGATGCGGATGCTACGTCGAACATCGGGATGGTGTGGCAGCCGAGATATAACATCGCGCCGGACCAAAACAACCCGGTGGTTGTGAGAGATGTACAGGGGCACAATCACTTGGAGTTGATGCGGTGGGGCCTGGTACCTGCTTGGTCCCGAGAGGCTAAGGTGGCGTATTCCACTATCAACGCCAGGGCTGAGACTGTAGCCAGCAAGCCCGCGTTCCGTAAGGCCCTGGTTACCCAGCGCTGTCTAGTGCCGGCCACCGGCTATTTTGAGTGGGCTGCCTCTGAAAGGGCTGGAGGAAAGCAGCCTTACCGCGTGCAGGTGACCGGCGACGACAACGACGAGGACCAGATATTAGCAATGGCCGGGCTGTACGACGTGTGGAAGGGGCCATACGGTGAGCCACTGCTGACCTATACTATCATCACCACCGAGGCGAGCCCGGGAATACGAGGTCTTCATGAGAGAATGCCTGTGCTCCTTTCGAGGGAGGACGAGGCAGTATGGCTCGATCCCGGCATGAACGAGACAGAACGGCTCTTGAACCTGCTCCGCCCGTACCCTGACGAGAAGATCAGCGCATATCGGGTCGGGCGAGATGTGAACAGCCCTGCCAACGACCGAGTGGAGCTCATAAGAGCTGCGTGAGCAAGAGGAAGATTGCTCAATTGTTGTAAGAACCCGGACGCTCATATTCTCGTGTGATAGGAGGAGCTGTGGCTAACGACACTAACGACATTCGTGTGACGCTGGAAATCGGACCGAAGGGCAAGAAGGTGGTGGCGGTGGCAACGGACTGGCCCGGTCTAGAGCGCGGGGCAAAGACCGGGGAGGCTGCGGTCGAACGCTTGCTCTCCTACGTTCCGCGATATGCACAGGTAGCGAAGCTGGCCGGGATGGAGGCCGAGTTTGCGACCAGCACGACCGGCAGCGCCGTCGACGTTGTCGAACGCTATCCGGGCACCGGCTCAACCGACTTCTGGGGTATCTCGTTCGGGTTTTCGACTATCGACCAGCAAGCCGTGTCATCCGAAGAGTTGGAGCGTGAACTGACGCTGATGCGGGCATGCTGGACCTTTTTCGATGGTGTGCGTTCGCGCGTGTCGGCTGAGTTGAAGCGCGGTCCGCGCGGCGGAGGGCGAGATCGGGACCGCATCGTCCGTCATGTGCTTTTCAATGAGCAGGACTGGGCCCCGCGGGACAGACCTCAGGAGGATCAGGAGGCGATACTGACCGACGAGGGATTGAACGCGCATCGCGACACCTATTGCAACGCTATTCGGACGTTGCATGCCCAGAACAAGATGGCCCGCAAGTGGCCGCTGCGGTACCTGATCCGGCACACCGCCTTTCACACCCTCGATCACGCCTGGGAAATGGAAGACAAGGACCTGACTGCCAAATAGGCGCGAGGCCGAGCGCTACAGACGCTACAGATGCATCGACATGGATGAGCTTACCGCACACTACAGGCTCGCGAGGTCATCGGCTACACCATGTTATGATAGAGGAAACCATAGAAAGAAGGGAGTATAATGAACAACAACCATCGAATTTATGCAACGAGCGTCGCAAGTGTCTATCCACATTATGTTGCTAAGGCCGAAAAAAAAGGCCGTACGAAGGCAGAAGTTGATGAGATTATTCGTTGGTTGACAGGTTATAGCCAGGAAGAGCTGGAGGCGCAGCTGGAAAAACAGATAGACTTTGAGAACTTTTTTAGACAGGCTCCGCAACTGAATCCTTCGCGGGCTTTGATCAGAGGCGTGATTTGTGGTGTTAGGCTAGAAGATATCGAAGAACCAACTATGCGGGAAATTCGCTACCTGGATAAACTAATCGATGAGTTAGCAAAGGGAAAAGCGATGGAGAGGATTTTGCGGACTAACACTGGTTGACGTTGGGAAGCATTCTAAAGGGCGGGCTAAGCAGCCTGTAGGCTTGTTCCTCATCAATCCACAGTACGGGACACACCTCGTCACGACATGCTGTACAGCACGAGCAACTACAAGACCTACAAGACCATACCCACTTTATTGGACACGCTCTGAGATTCAGAGTACCACATAGCACCCTCTTTCATAACTTTGAGAGTATCAAAAGGAAGAGTTTTGGCACTCCTATTTACAGTTTCACGAACGACCCTTTTTGTCTCTCGATAGCCATGCGTTGACTTAGGATGAGTACGGACACGAAGTGAGCACGACATCACCGTGGCTAACGCCTTCTTCCCTGGCTGCGTGATACCTTCACGTACCAGATGAGAGGTAACACATACAAAACACAATTACATAAAGTCTAGAGACCATGCCAACATTTCAAATAGCCAGCCGTTATTCTGCAATTCCTAAGTGTTGCTCATTTGAAGTGGCTGCAATAGTGTTTGCGGACGGGTTCTACTCAGGCACGGATGGTAAGGGAAGGCTCTCAGAGGCGCTTGTCGGAAAGGTTTTCGTAGTCGATGCGGGGCCTTGATTGTATGTTTACATGGATGTCTATACTCTTGAGGAATGGAAAGTAGTTTTCGAGTAGCGTGGTGATCATAAGTGGTGCCGGTACACTTCTTGATGAGATCGCAATAGTAGCCGCAGGGACACGCGTGCGGATTGTTATTGCAATATTGAACGCGTTTATGCCTTGTAGGAGCATCACTCATGACGAGAAGTCAGAAAAGAGCTGCGCTAAATTGGCTCATTGTTCTTCAAAGCAACTTATGTCCATTAGGGAAGCCGAAGTTGTACCTAGACCGAACATATGGAGTTTTCTTTGATGCAGTTTAGATGTACTCTACAGTATTTATGATGACTTAGTCTGCACCTTAGGCCAACTCCTCCTTCACTTTTTGAGTTTGGGTCGTACAAGTTTGATTTAGTAAGAGCATGAGAAACTATGATTTCCTTCGGCGGTCCACATTGGTTAGTTTACCGGTGCCCTGTTCTGAATGGATCCATGTACAGCAAGTTAATTAGCTTTGGCATATGAGTTGGTCCAAGAGTTCTTCAATATGTTGAAGAACCGCACCCCAGAAGCGCTTGACCCTTGGTTAGCCACAGTAGCATCAAGCAAGCTACGCGATTTGGAGAACTTTGCGGCGGACATAGAGCGAGACAAAGCAGCTGTGTTGGCGGTACTGAGCTTGGAATGGAGCAACGGTCAGGTCGAGGAACAGGTCAATCGGCTTAAGATGTTGAAGAGGCAGATGTATGGCCGAGCCAAGTTTGATCTTTTGCGTAAGCGCGTCTTACTTAGAACTGGTCCAAGATCGGTTCGCCAAAAGTGACGGTGTTCCAGTTTTTCGGCTTTGGGTCAAAATCAGCCAAGTCGGCTTCGTCCTAAAAGCAGGGTTTGCGCGCGCCTACTACAGCTCGCTTGAGCGGGGCGAACGCAATGTCTCTACCATCAACTTGGTGAGGATCGCCAGAACACTAGTGGTCGAAGTCGGAGAACTTTCCCACCTTTATCAGCCCTGCCGGATGAAGATACTGAGTTAAGTGATTTTGGAGAGCATGACATTGAGAATGAAACTAATGAATTCAGCCATGGCATTGAGCCACAGCGGGTCGTGCGGGTGGAACGCGGAGGGATAGCACGCTACCTGAAACGAGGCCAACTGCCAAGCGACCCTGACCCGACTGTCCAGGCTATCAAGCAAGAAATGGTAAGAGGCGCGGCTTCGGGCCTGACCAGCCTGGGCGAAGGCGAGTTCGCCCGCCTCACTAGAATAAACAAGGGACAGTAGAGCAATATGAGCCTGCCTGGGTTCAAGCCCGCGATTGCACGTCTCCTGCCTAGGTTCTCGCTAGGCTGTCATGGGCTTCCGCCTGGCGCAACTTCTTCTTGTTGCGGGCTGTGAGTTGTGGGCTGTGGTCCACCAGGGAGGTCCAGCCGGGCAGCCGGGTCACCAAAGATCATGTAGTTCTGCGCATCGGTGCGGAAGGTGAACGCATCGGCCATTTGTATCTGGATGTCGGACGGGACGGGGACATTTCGGCGCCTAAGGCGTTGTAAGCGGTCATCTACAGTAGTAAGCCAGGCGTTGTTGCTGTTGTAGCGATCCGCCATCGGGCGTAGAGCTAACCCCGAAGGCCGAAGAGATTGTAGCAATTCATCCAGCGCCTGAGCGAAAGGCGAAAGGCGACTGTTCCAACTCTGCTTGGCAGGCGGCTCCGGTTGTTGAGGATCATCGAAACCCGCCAGCAGCGCCTTGTCCAAGTGGCTAATAAAAGCAATCGGGCCGTTCGGGTTGGCGAGCAGCTTCTTGGGGATTGCTGCTATGAACGACGCGGGTGCGTTCTGCAAAGGACCGCCCAGCCAGTGGTTGAGATCACTCTCGGCGGGCGTGCCATACCCAAAGCAAGCAAACTGAAAGACTATCGCCCCTTCCAGAAACGGTTCATTCGATGGGAAGTCGGCGGCGGTTAGCAGCCAATCGGACAGAGGCTTGGTCTCGTCGGCGCGGTGGCAGCAAAGCGCGCCGTTTACTGCCTGTTGCACCTCAAGGCTCTGGCCGCTTGCCATTAGTCCGTGACTGGCTGTGAATACGAGCGCTGGGTGTAGTGCCTGACAGGCATCGAGCAGATTCGCTTTGGTGGCATCCTGCTCAAGTAGCATCTGAGTAGGCAACCCGTAGTTGGTTCGCGTGCGTTCTTCCAGAGGCTCGACCAGATACCGGCGGCTGTAATACGTGGGATCATCTATTC
>JBAURA010000608.1:0-3456 GCA_049580985.1 Chloroflexia bacterium | reverse complement strand
GTACAATTGGTTTTCCCCAATCTGTTTTAAGATTGGAGCCGGTTATGTCGCATATCGCTTTGTTTCTTATGGGGATTTCGATCTTATGTGGGGGCTGTTGAGGATTCGGATCTCATCGCCTTGATGTCAATTATACCACAATCTTCTCCCGGCCATTACGCGCATGTAAGCCTCGCTGCTCTTGATTTTCCGGGTGCCGGGTGTTACCGTAGAAAGCTCGTTCTCCTACGGAGCGCAATACAATCAGTAGGTCGGGACATATGCAGAGAAAAGATAGAGCACCCAGGTAATCCGACTAAAGACCGATTGACTTCCCTGGCACGCAAAGTTAAACTGTTAGCCTGATATGCAAACCTACGACGGAGAAGAGTAGCAAGGCTCACGGAGCGCAGAGAGCCGCCGACGCTGGAATGGCGGCCTCCCACCCTTGTGAAGACCCTCCTGAGCGCGAGAAAGAAAGATGGCGGTGGCGGATTGCAGATAGCGGATTGAAGACTAAATCCAAAATCCAAAATCCAAAATCCAAAATTGAGTAGGTCTTGACGGCTCGCCCCCGTTACCGGGCATCAAGGCGGTTGCCATCTCCCAGGCGGGAGGCGCAATCGCAAAGTGCGGTGGTACCACGGAAGCCTCCTTCGTCCGCATGGCGAAGGGGGCTTCTGCGTTCACGTAAAAGGAGGTACTACCGTGCAAACAGCAAGAATATGGACTACTCAACTGGCCGAACACGCCGGCGAGAGGGTGCGCCTGATGGGGTGGCTGCACCATATGAGGCGCTTGAGCGAGGTGAGCTTCCTCATCCTCCGGGACAAGGAAGGGCTGGCCCAGGTCGTATCGGGCAAACACGCCATGTCAGGGGAGGGCTTGCACATCCCGCACGAGTCGGTGATCAGCGTCGAAGGGACGGTGGTGGCCGAAGCGCAGGCCCCCGGTGGGTATGAGATACGCGAACCCCATATCGAAGTGATCTCGCATGCCTGGGAGTCGCCGGTCTTCGACCTATTCCGCCCCCATATCAAAGCGCACCTGCCGACCATCCTGGATCACGCCGCCCTCTCGCTGCGTCACCCCAGGCAGCGCGCCTTGTGGCGCATGGCAGCCGCCTCGATGACGGGCTTCCGCGCCGCCCTTTCCCGCCGGGGCTTTGTAGAGATACAGACGCCGAAGATCGTGGCAAGCGCCACGGAGGGGGGCGCGAACGTCTTCAAGCTCGATTACTTTGGGAGACCGGCTTACCTGGCGCAAAGCCCCCAGTTTTACAAGCAGATGATGGTGGGCGTATTCGAGCGGGTGTACGAGGTAGGCCCCGTCTTCCGCGCCGAGCCGCACAGCACGCCCCGCCATCTGAACGAGTACGTATCGCTTGACGTGGAGATGGGCTTCATCACCGACCACCGGGATGTGATGTCGCTCTTGACGGAGGTAGTGTGCGCAATGGTGGAGGCCGTGGCCCAGGAAGGCGCGGCCATATCCCTGACCGGCACAAGCCTACCGGAGGTGCCCGCTACGATACCTGCCATACACTTTAGCGAGGCGAAGAGGCTCTATATAGAAGCCACGGGCGAAGACGTGAGCGCGGAACCTGACCTCTGCCCCGCAGAGGAGGCGTGGCTTGGCGAGTGGGGCATACGCGAGCATGGCTCGGAGTTCCTATTCGTCGTCGGCTACCCAATGGTGAAACGGCCCTTCTACACCCACCCCGACCCGGAGAGGCCGGGCTACTCAAACAGCTTCGACCTGATCTTCCGGGGACTTGAGTTGGTGACGGGCGGTCAGCGCCTGCACCGCTACGATCACTACATCAACGCCCTGGATGCGAGGGGTCTACAGCCCGAACAGTTCAGCAGCTACCTGGAAGCCTTCAAGTACGGCATGCCCCCGCACGGAGGCTTCGCCATCGGCCTGGAAAGGTGGGTAGCAAGGCTGGCAGGGATCGCGAACGTGCGCGAGACCGCGCTCTTCCCAAGAGATCAGGGTCGGGTCGAGCCGTAAAACGCGAAACGCGAAACGTAAGACGTAAGACGGAACCGCCAAGGAGCCAAGAGCGCCAAGCTTCGCCAAGTTTTATTGTAGAGATCACGTAATTGCGTTTTACGTTTCACGTTTCGCGCTTCACGTTTCACCCCAACGCTTGCGCCAGCAAGATCGTCTCCATCTCCGGGCGAGTGAGGCCGCCGTGGTGGCCCCAATAGGATTGCTCGAAACGGCCTTGCTCGTACCAGTAGACCCCTTCGCCCTCGTACGGGAGCACCACCAGGTTGCTGAGGCGGTCAAGGAGGCGCGTGGATGGCTCGCCCGTGCCGAAGAAGTGGTCGGCTATGAGGTCACGCACGCGGTACACTTCGGCACGGCCGGCGAGGCGGGCACGCAGGATGGAATATGCCTCGTCCTCATGTTCATCTTTGATATAGAGAAAAAGATCGCGGCAGGAACCGCCTGGGACCAGCAGTTGGCCTTTGCGAGTGGTCTTGATGAAACGCTCGAAGCCAGGGAGCTTGCGATTGACGTAGAAGGTGGTGTTCGGATTGGTCTCTGTCTGGCCGTGGTCGGCAGTCATGAGGAAGAGGGTGCGCCCGCCGCTATTCCTGAGGGCATCCGCCAGGAAGCGCTCGATAAGGTTCAACGTGTGGTCCACCGCAGCCTCGAACTCACGAGAGTTAGGGCCGCTCTTATGCCCCACCATGTCTATGCCATCGAAATAGAGGAAGTAGTAGCGCGGGCCACGTTCTGTACGCACGCGGTCGGCCAGCATATTCAGCCCGACGTCGAGCTTCGGGAAAGGCATGACCTCCGCGCCCCGGAACGCTATAGCGCCATGTGGCGAGGGTGTGAAGGCCGCGTCCTGGTAGACCGTCGAGCGCACGCCTGCCTCGGCCAGCCTGCTGTAAAGGGTCTCGATTGGGTATGGAAATATATCCGCCGGCTTGACACCCGCCTGCGACAGAGTACCCAACTGCTGATCGCCCGCGAAGGAAAAGAGCAAGGGCGCGATCATGGCGTCGATGTTCGGCTCGTAATAGAACCACTCGAAGACGCCGCTCTGGTCGACAGGCAACCCCGTGTGTATGGCGGTGACGTGCGCCGCCGTCGTAGAAGGGAACTGAGAGGTAAGCTTGGTAGCGTAACCCTCGTCCAGGATGCGGCGCAAGAGGGGATAGCCATCGGCATAGCGCTCGAAGAAGCGCCAGCCGAAAGCATCTATAAAGAAGAGCACAACCTTGTCGTAGCGTCCGGCCAGCGGGCCGAGCAGCATACGCTGGATGTCGCCATCCTCTCCCGTGAACAGCGAATGCAAGAGGCGCGGGATCTGCGAAAAGCAATAAGAATCGTATAGCGGCCTGATAAAATGCTCATTCCACCGAGCATCATCCACTGCCTTGATCGAAGCCTCGTTGAGCATGATTTCCTTCACAGTATACAGGTGATAATCGTAGGGGCACCCCTTGTGGGTGCCCT
>JBAURA010000607.1:0-4686 GCA_049580985.1 Chloroflexia bacterium | reverse complement strand
AGCATAGATGGCTAAAAAATGGTTCAGTATCCTGTCATTGATGGTGATTGTTAGCATGCTGCTGGTAGCTTGCGGGGCCGATCCCACGGCTACCGTCGTGCCGCCCACCGCCACCACTATGACCGAGGCCCCCACGGCCACTACGATGGCCGAAGCGCCCACCGCTACCACGATGGCCGAGGGACCCACCGCCACCACCGGCGCGGCTAAGGCTACCGCTACCGCCGGTACAGTCGATGAGTCCCTTAGGGGCACGAAAGTCACCATCTTCGGCGTGGCGGCGGATGAGCAAGCTCGCCTCTTCCAGAGCGAGTTCGACGAATTCTCGGCGCGCACGGGCATCGAAGTTACCTACGAAGGCAACAAGGACTTCGAGACCCTGGTCCGCGTTCGCGTCGAAGGCAACAACGCCCCCGACATCGCCACGTTCGCGCAGCCTGGTCTGCTGGCCGAGTTTGTCAACAAGGACAAGATCGTCGACCTCAACTCTTTCATGGATAAGGACTTTCTCAGCCAGCAATACACTGAGGCCTTCCTTACCCTCGCCACCATCAACGGCAAGATGGCCGGTCTGTGGCACAACAACGACGTGAAGAGCCTCGTCTGGTATCCCAAGGACGACTTCGACGCCAAGGGCTATAAGATCCCCACCACCTGGGATGAGTTGCTGGCGCTTTCGGACCAGATCGCCGCCGATGGCACTCCCCCCTGGTGCATAGGTATCGAGTCGGCGGGCGCGACCGGCTGGGTCGGCACCGACTGGGTCGAGGACGTTGTGCTCCGCACCACCACGCCGGAGAACTACGACAAATGGACCAGTGGCGAGCTTAAGTTCAACTCGCCTGAGATCAAGAAGGCGTTCGACACCGTGGGTAGCATCTGGTTCAAGGAAGGTTACGTCTATGGCGGGACCGACACGATCCTGACCACCGCCTTCGGCGACTCGCCCACGGGCCTGTTCGACAGCCCTCCGAAGTGCTACCTGCACCGCCAGGCGAGCTTCATCACCAACTTCTTCCCGTCGACCGCCGCAGTCGGCACGGATGTAGACTACTTCTATCTACCGCCAATCGACGCCGCCCAGGGCAAGCCGGTGCTCGGCTCTGGCTCCATCGCAGCCATGTTCAACGACCGCCCTGAGGTCCGTGCAGTTATGGAGTTCCTGGCGACCGGCGAGTCGATCAAGAAAGAGGTTCAGGCCGGCGTAGCGGTGGCCCCTCATAGGGACGCCGATCCTAGCTGGTATCCCAACGACGCCGCTCGCGGCTTCGCCAAGATCCTTCAGGAAGCTACTACCTTCCGCTTCGATGGCTCCGACCTTATGCCTGCGGCTGTAGGTGCCGGCAGCTTCTGGACCGGCATCGTGAGTTGGGTTCAGGCCAACGGTGGCAACACCGAAGATGTCCTGAACACCATAGACTCAAGCTGGCCCAGGTAGCAAAGCTCAATTACGAATTACGAATTACGAATTACCAATTACGAACAGAGTTCCTCTTATTAGTAATTGGTAATTCGTAATTCGTAATTCGTAATTCAATAGAAGGAGCGAGATTCATGGCCCGGACAGAAACTGCGGCGCCCGCCCCCTTCAACCCGTTGGCGTGGGTCGCGCGCATACTCGTTTCGCTGATCGTGCCGATAGTTACGTTCATCGTCCTCTGGCAGGTCTTTCTCTTTTTACGCGATAGCGACGCCCCCAAGCTGTTGATCGCAGTCGTGGCGATACTCTGGGGCGTGGGTGGTGTAGCCGCTCTGTTCGTGCTCTCGAACTGGGTGGTCGAGAAGCTCCCCGACGTCTGGCGGACCCGCATACAGCCCTTCGTCTTTGTGGGGCCGGCCCTGGTCATGCTGACCTGGTTCCTGGCCCTCCCCACCATCCGCACCTTCTATCAAAGCTTCTTCAACACCGACTCCAGCAAGTTCGTCGGCCTCGATAACTACAAATATGCCTTCACTAATTCCGCCATGTTGGAGGCATTCCGCAACAACCTGGTCTGGCTGGTAGTCGGCACCGGGTTGAGCGTAGGCTCCGGCCTGTTGATAGCTGTGCTGGCCGACCGCTCCAGGTTCGAGAGGGTAGCCAAATCGCTCATCTTCTTGCCGATGGCGATCTCTTTCGTGGGTGCCGGCATCATCTGGAAGTTCATCTACGCCTTCCAGCCCAAAGGAGAAGAGCAGATAGGCCTGCTCAACGCTATCGTTACGGGCCTGGGCGGCGACCCTGTGAACTGGATTGTGTCCAGGCCGTGGAACACGATCTTTCTCATCATCGTTTTCGTCTGGCTCCAAACGGGCTTTGCCATGGTGCTCTTTTCGGCAGCCCTCAAAGGGGTGCCCGGTGAGCTTTTGGAAGCGGCCAGGATCGATGGCGCAAATGAGTTCCAGGTCTTCTTCAGGGTCGTCATCCCCACCATCCTCGGCACGATTATCACCGTATCCACCACCGTCATTATCGCTACGCTGAAGGTATTCGATATCGTATACGTTATGGCGAGTGGCGGCCAATATGGCACCTCTGTGATAGCTAACGAGCAGTATAAACAGTTCTTTTCCTTTGGCAACTTTGGCACCGGCTCCTCGATTGCTATCGTCCTGCTGATCGTGACCATACCGGTCATGATCTATAACCTGCGCCAGTTCCGCGAGAGGAGGGCTTTCTAATGGCTTCCGCACAGAGTAGTGTGTCTGTCGCCCCCGCAAAGAGTGGCGTATCCGTGGCTCCTACACAACGCAAAATGCTGTCTATGTTTCTGGTCAACGCTCTCCTCCTGTTGATCGTCGCGGCCTGGACCGTGCCCACGGTGGGGTTGCTGGTGTCGTCGTTCCGCCCCAGGGACGAGGTGCTCTCCACCGGCTGGTGGAATACCGACCCCTCGAGCTTTACCCTGGCTAATTACGAGCAGGTGCTCGGCGGAAAGGAGTACGCGGACCCGTCGCTGCCGGGAGGCGTGGCGCGGGGCCAGAACATGATCAACTCCTTCCTGAACAGCGTGACGGTCACTATCCCTTCTACCGTGATCCCTATCTTGATAGCGGCTTTCGCCGCTTATGCATTTGCCTGGATGAACTTTCCAGGGCGAAAATTCTTCTTTACGGTGGTGGTCGCGCTGCTTGTGGTGCCATTGCAGATCGCACTGATCCCCCTCCTGCGCGACTATACCGGCCTACAGTTGAACGGGACCTTCCTATCCGTATGGTTGGCTCATACCGGCTTCGGATTACCCCTGGCGACCTATCTTCTGTTTAACTATATAAGCTCGTTGCCCAGGGACCTCCTGGAGTCGGCTTTCCTCGACGGCGCGTCCCACTTCACTATCTTCTATCGCCTCATATTGCCGCTGTCGATGCCTGCCCTTGCATCGTTCGCCATCTTCCAGTTCCTCTGGGTCTGGAACGACCTGCTGGTGGCCCTCGTATTCCTCAGCAGTGGCGGCCCCGATTTCGCGGTATTGACGCAACAGTTGACCACCATCACAGGCTCTCGCGGCCAGGACTGGAACCTCCTCACAGCAGGGGCCTTCGTGACGATGATCGTGCCGCTTGTCGTCTTCTTCGCGCTGCAACGCTTCTTCGTGCGCGGCCTGCTCGCAGGCTCGGTGAAGGGTTAGTTGCTGGTTGTCAGTTGTCGGTTGTCAGTTGCCGGTTGTCAGTGTTGGCATTTTTCTTGATAACTGACAACCGGCAACCGACAACTGACAACTCTTATTGGGGAGGTCATTATGGCAGAGAACGATAAACCCCTGTTCCAGGGATTAGACGAGCAGGAAAGGACTTACGCTCCGCAACAGTTACCGCCGAACGATCCTGAGCGGCAGCTTGTAGAAGCCGACGAGCAGGGTACGGAGATACCCGGTTACGAGCTTAACGAGCCACCCTCGGCTGCTCCCGTTGCCAGCGCCGGCAATGCTCCCAGCGCGTCGATGGCCCCGCCTAACACAGGGCACCAGGATCGTGGCGGCGCGCCGGACGACCCAAAAACCCAGGCGGGCGATCCGCTCGATACTAAAGAGACCCCCGACGACGTATAGCCCGCGCCTGAACTATGCGCCGGACGACCGGGGAAGTAGTTGTGCCTGCAAAATCCCAATCCCTGGGTTGTATCTCCCTTGGATTGTGGTTGGCTTTGGGCCTCCTGCTTGGCTGTCAGGTGATCACTGGCTTGTCCGGCTATTCCATAGAGCCTACTTACCTGGTAGTTATTCTGCTTACGGGCGCCGCTCTCCTCAGTATGGCTTCAAATGTATCCGAGGCGGCTAAATCACTGCCCCGGATCTTACTCGGTTTGTGGTTGGCTTTGTTCATCCGGTGGGGGTTTGATGATATCTTCAGGTATGACTATCCCATCACCGCCTGGCCGTGGATGGGATATTTTGTTTATGGCCTGCTTATAGGCGTGCCGTTCCTTGTGATCGCATTCAAACGTGTTGCCGCTCTCGGCGCAATCAGATTGACGGTCTACACCGGATTCGTGATCAGCCTGGCCTTTTATATGTTTGCCCTCCTGCATGATTACTCGTGGTTTGGCATGTATGTCCGCCTGGGTGTCGGCATGTTTGGCTGGGAGGACGGATTTGATTGGCTTGAGGGTATCGGGGTGTGGATTGGCTACCCCGACTGGATTATGCCCAGGCTGCTTACCTATGCCGGCCTGGGATACCTGCTTGCCAGGCGCAAAGGGCTTCTTCT
>JBAURA010000606.1:0-3606 GCA_049580985.1 Chloroflexia bacterium | reverse complement strand
TGAGCTAACCTTCCCCCTCGTGGGTGCAAGGAGGCAGCAGCCGAGGGTGGGACTGGTGACTGGGACGAAGTCGTAACAAGGTAGCCGTAGCGGAAGCTGCGGCTGGATCACCTCCTTTCTAGGGAGTTTGTCTCTCTTCTCGCAGGTTCGCCTGTCCTGAAGGAGCGATCCCAGGTCAACCGCTCATCGCAAGATGAGTGACCTACCACCGAGCTAGCGTGTTGATACCCGATACGCGATGCTCAAAGAACCGGCTTTGGTTCCTTCCTCACCACTCTTCAGTTGTATAAAGTGCAAAAACGAAAGCCACCTCCAGATTCTGGACGTGGCTTTCTCGTTAGTCGGGCCGTCTTGAAAGTGCGACCACCCTGTGCTACACTTGATGCGGTGTCCCCATACGAAGTCGGGTTTGCAAATGGATATACCTCTTTCAATGGGGAAAGACGAAAGGAGACAGCCTCTATGGAAACCAAAGAAGTACCTACTTATGCGCACGATATTGTTCGCAATTATATCGGCGGCAAATGGGTGGACGGCTCGACGGGCAAGACCTTCGAGAGCCGGAACCCCGCTACGGGCGAGTTGTTGGGTGTCCTCACTATATCCGACACGTCTGACGTAAACAGGGCCGTAGAGGCCGCAGCTAAGGCGTTCAAGAGTTGGCGGCTCGTGCCCGCGCCCAAGCGTGGCGAGATCCTCTACAACGCGGGCCAACTGCTCATCGAGCGCAAAGAGGACCTGGCGCGCTTGATGACCCAGGAGATGGGCAAAGTGCTGGCCGAGGCGCGTGGCGACGTGCAAGAGGCCATCGACATGACCTTCTACATGGCGGGCGAGGGCCGCAGGCTCATGGGCGAGACGGTCCCATCCGAGCTTCCCAACAAGTTCGCCATGTCGGTGCGCGACCCCATCGGCGTGATCGGGGCGATCACCCCCTGGAACTTCCCCATCGCCATCCCGTCATGGAAGCTGATGCCCGCTATCATCGCGGGTAACACGGTCGTCTTCAAGCCGGCCTCCGATACTCCTCTGCTCGCGCTCGAATTGGTGAAGATACTCGAGGAAGCGGGCCTCCCGGAGGGCGTGGTCAATGTAGTGCTCGGTCCCGGCGGCTCGGTCGGCAACGCCATCATCGACAACCCGGAAGTCAAGCTAATCTCGTTCACAGGCTCGACGGCAGCGGGCCAGCAGGTGGCGATGCAAGGGGCAAAGACCCTCAAGCGTATCTCACTGGAGATGGGCGGCAAGAACGCCATCATCGTGCTCGACGACGCCAACCTGGACCTGGCGACCGAGGGCATCCTGTGGAGCGCGTTCGGCACCACCGGCCAGCGCTGCACGGCGGCTTCACGAGTGATCGTGCAGCGCGGCGTGCACAAGGAGCTACAAGACAGGCTCGTGAGCCGGATCGAGAAGTTCCGCCTGGGCAATGGCCTGGAAGCCGGTACCGATATCGGCCCCGTGGTCAACCGCGCGCAACAGGAGCGCATCCACGAGATGGTGCAGGAAGGCGTACGCCAGGGCAGCGAGCTTGTGATCGGTGGCGAGTTGGCGACCGATGGTGCGCTATCGGGAGGCGCGTTCTACAAGCCAACACTTTTCACGAACATGAAGAGCCACGATTATCTTGCCCAGGAGGAGATCTTCGGCCCGGTGACGGCGCTCATCCCCGTTGATAGCCTGGAAGAGGCTATCGAGGTTAACAACGACACCAAGTACGGCCTGTCGTCCTCGATCTTCACCGACAATGTGAACAACGCGTTTAGGGCCATGCGCGACATCACCACCGGCATTGTGTACGTAAATGCGGGCACCATCGGCGCGGAGATCCAGGTCCCCTTCGGCGGCACACGCGGCACCGGCAACGGCCACCGCGAAGCCGGGCAAGCGGGATTGGATGTATTCACCGAGTGGAAGACGCTGTATATCGACTTCAGCGGCAAATTGCAGCGGGCGCAGATCGATATCGAAGGCGCATAATCTGCGCGACGCATACGAAAGACGAAGGACGAAGGTTATGCTGCCTTCGTCCTTCATCATCTTTGCGCCAGCGCAATTCATACCCCCACAGAGTGTGCTATACTAGAGGATAGGGATCATTTCGCTAACCCTGGCAATTTCAGCAAGGAATCCACACTACGGAACAAACCATGGCACACCGGCTCAAGGAGGAGTACAGCATTGGCACGAGACGCCAACGAGCAAGACGAACAGACGCCTCAATCGCCCGAAAAGCAGGAAGAGTACGTCCGCGAGGAGCTAGACCAGGACAATATCACCCACCAGGGTGAGTATCGCCACGCAAGTGCCACCCCCACATCGCCCCAACAGCGCGGCAAGCATCTGGGGGCGACGGATGACGAGGTTGTGCCCAACATCCCCCCAATGTCCGGCCCCGCCGATTTGCTCGGTGAGAACAACGAGAACGCTCAGGGCAATGAATCAGGCAGCACGCAGATCGGGGAAGAAATGATCGATCCACGAGATGAACTAACGCCTGGGTAATCGAAATATACGAAGGTTAGTGGCGTAATAGGTTTCAAATCTAGCCTGGAGGAGTACACACAATGAGCACGATGGACGTGCTGGAGCGACCGGCAGCGGAGGATATGCCCGAGCGACCCGAAGTCGTGAACGATTTTTCGATAGTGGTAGCAACTGTCAACGGATCAGGTAGCCAGACGGCGAACGGCCTGCTCGCACGCGCGGCCTTCAAGATGGGCGTGCCCGTGAGCGCCAAGAACCTCTTCCCATCCAACATTTCGGGGCTACCCACGTGGTACGCTATCCGCCTCAGCAAAGACGGCTACGTAGCCTGGCGAGAAGGCGCCGAGATCCTGGTGGCGTTCAACCCGGCCACCGCCGAAGAGGACCTCGCCAATCTCCCCGCCGGCGGCGTCTGCATCTACCCTGACGACTACAAGTGGATCAAGACCAGGGACGACGTGATCATGTACGGCATGCCCGCCAAAGAGATCATGAAGCAGACCGAGATCGATCCCAAGTTGCGCGACCACGTCAAGAACATGGTCTACGTTGGCGCTCTTGCTTACCTGCTAGGTATCGAGGTTGACGAGCTTCGCGAAGGCCTTATGCACCACTTCAAGGGGAAGCAGAAGCCGGTCGACATGAACATGACTGTCGTTCAACTGACGATAGATTGGGCGAAAGAGAACCTCACCAAGTCGGACCCATATCGTATCGAGCGGATGGACAAAACGTCGGGGTTGCTCATGATCGACGGCAATACCGCGGGCGCGCTAGGCGCGATCTTCGGCGGTGTGACGTTTGCCTCTTGGTACCCGATCACACCCTCCACCAGCCTCATCGACGCCCTCAACGGCTACCTGCCCAGCCTCCGCCCCGCGCAGGATGGCAAGGTGGACTACGCGGTCGTACAGGCCGAAGACGAACTGGCGGCTATCGGCATGGTGATGGGCGCGGGCTGGGCGGGCGCTCGCTCGATGACCTCCACCTCCGGCCCCGGCATCTCCCTCATGACCGAGTTCGCGGGCATGGGCTACTTCGCGGAGATCCCCGGCGTGATCTGGGACATACAGCGCGTCGGCCCCTCCACCGGCCTCCCTACTCGCACTTCCCAGGCCG